>DATFDA010000352.1:0-7534 GCA_035252525.1 Candidatus Angelobacter sp.
ACTGGCTGCAATGCGGTTGTTGTGAGCGTATTGCAACCCAGTGGAAGCTCTGTGGGTTCGGCGGGTGCCTGCACCAGCGGCACAGGTTTCATGGACTCCATTAAATTGCCGGTCACCGGTAGTTACACAGTCCTGGTCAACCCCCAGGGAACAACTACCGGCAGCGTAACGGTTCTGCTGAACACATTTACGGATGTCACAGGCACCATCAGCGTAGGAACGCCGCTCACGGCCAGCACCACCACAGCGGGGCAGAACGCGCTGTACACATTCAGTGGAACTGCGGGCCAGCAGATGAGCATGAATCTTACCGGCAATAGCTATATAGGCTGCAATGCGGTGGTTGTGAGCATTTTGCAACCTAGTGGAGCTTCTGTGGGATCAGCCGGTGCTTGCACAAATGGTACAGGCTTCATGGATTCCATTACGTTGCCGGTTACCGGTACATATACGGCTCTAGTTAATCCCCAGGGAACAACCACCGGTAGCGTGACTGTTCTGCTGAATGCTTTTGCGGATGTTACAGGGAGCATCACGCCGGGAACGCCGCTAACAGCCACCACTACCGTTGCTGGCCAGAATGCGCGCTATACCTTTAGCGGGACATCCGGCCAGACGGTGAGCGCGAGCCTGACTGGCAACACATATGCAGGCTGCAACGCGGTGGTGATCAGCATCCTGAAGCCGGACGGAAGCACACTGGAATCCACCGGTCTGTGTACCGGCGGCAGTGGGTCTCTCAACCCTGTGGCCATTCCATCCACGGGTACTTTCACCGTGCTGGTGAATCCGCAGGGAACAACCACCGGCAGTGTCACTGTTGCCCTGACGTTGAATTGAAGAATGTTTAGCTGGGTAAAGAGTTGTCCGCAGTGATTTTGTGAGCTGGATTTGTTTGGCAGCAAAGAGCATGAGTGAGGTTGCAGAAGGAGATCTTTTGTGAAAGCGCAAGCATACATAAGGGGTGTTGTTTCTGTTGTATTGATCCTGGCTGTGCAGCTTCAGGTACAGGCATCCAATCTCGGGAACTTGCTGGTATTGAAGCCGGGCATGGTGCACTCTTCACCCATCACTCTGCCCGTTGCTGGTGAAACTCCTCTGCTCACCAGGATGCCTGGTGCAGCTATGCCCGCTGAAGCAACAGGGAACGCTTCCTCTGGAGTTCCCGCGCTCTCTGCCACGCTGCAAGCTCCAGAACCAGCTCCAGCGCCGCCCTCCAAGGGGCAGTCGCAACAAACGCCCTCCATTGTAAAGCCATCACAATCCAGCACCTTGCTGCCGGATGGAGAAATTTTGTTGCTTGGCGGTTTTGGTGCTGATCACAAGCCCGTAGCGGATGCATACCTGGTGGATCGCACGGGAAAGGCACAGAAGCTCAAGCTGCAACTTCATGCGCCGCGTGCAGGACATACAGCAACCGTCCTTCCTGATGGCGCCGTTCTGGTTTTCGGCGGTGTGAATGCTTCCGGCGATGTCGTGAGCGCAGCAGAAATTTTCGATCCTGTGGCGCGGAGCTTTTCTTCTGTGTCCACCCGGCTGGTCCCACGCGCCTTTCATTCCGCGACTCTATTGACAGATGGAACACTCCTGATTGCCGGCGGAGTGGAGCAAAACCATGTCTTTCCAGCCGATGTGCAGAAGTGGGACTACCGCACCGGCCAGGTAACCACGTTTGATGCTCTTCTTGCGATTCCTCGCCAGGGGCATAGCGCAACCCTTTTGTCGGATGGCACTGTGCGCTTGTCCGGCGGAACGGATTTGTTTGGTCGTCCAGTGAATGTGGATGAAATTTTTGATCCTGTCGTCAACCGCTTCCGGTCGGCTGTACCGAATGAAGCATCGATAGAAGATGCAGGCCCGGCTCGTGTCGCCGCCTCAATTCCTCAGGATGGCGCAAGCGGAGTGGACGTTCAGGGTATTCTCGCACTGCGTTTTACTGTACCGCTCGATGTCACCAGCGTAAGCAGCGTTAGTTTTACGCTCATGGGACCGGACGACGTTCCGCTCACAGCCAAAGTCATAGCGGCCGAGCAAGGCAGGTTGGTCTTTGTGCTGCCTGCGGCCGCGCTGCAAACTGGAACCACTTATACGTTGCAGATTCAGAAGGCAACTGATAAGCACGGAAATGCAGTTCTTGAGTCCTCAATTACTTTTACAACTGAGGGCGAACCTTCCTCCGGTGCGAACCAGGGCTCTGACAGTAGTGGGCCAACCACAACCAAATTTCAGAGCTTGCCGCCTTTGCAGTCGACTGCCGGTGATACGGCTTTATCAGGCCAGGTGTTGAAGTTGAACGGTTGGCCGCTTGAGCACGTGACATTGCAGATAGGCGGCAAGAGCGTCCAAACTGACAGTACCGGACGCTTTCTTTTGAGAAGTCTTGCAGCGGGTCATCAAGTGCTGGTCATTGATGCGGAAACCGCCAGCCGTTCCAATGCCGCATATGGTCGTTATGAAGTGGGCGTTACCGTATTGCCAAAGAAGACCAACGTTCTGAACTATACCATCTGGATGACGCAGCTTGACATGGCCCACGCGGTCAACATTCCGTCTCCCACACGGACGGAAACCGTGATTACCAACCCGGAGTTGCCGGGTCTGGAATTGCATCTGCCGCCAAACACCGTCATTACTGACGCTCAAGGCAAAACTGTCCGCCAGATCAGCATAACGCCCATTCCGCTCACCCAGCCGCCCTTTCCGCTGCCCGCAGGAGTCAAGGTCCCAATCTACTTCACCATCCAGCCAGGCGGGGCCTATATAAAGGTGCTGAACGCTGGAAATGGCTCTGCAGGGGCGCGCCTGATTTATCCCAATACCTTTAACTTTAAGCCCGGAACATCATTCAATTTCTGGAACTATGACGCGGAGGTGAGAGGCTGGTTCATCTACGGCAGCGGAGCAGTAAGCCCGGATGGCGTCAGTGTAATTCCTGATCCGGGAGTTGTTCTGTATGAATTTACCGGCGCCATGGTCGGCGCGCCCGGCGATGCTCCTCCGAACGGTCCACCTGCGGGCTCAGGGCCTGGTTCGCAGGATGGCGAGCCCGTGGACCTCTCCACTGGACAGTTCATCTATAGCAAGACCGACATGTCGCTTCCGGACGTGGTTCCTATCAATTTGACGCGCACCTATATCGCGAACGACAGTCTCTCCCGCGCCTTTGGCATTGGCACCACACACTCCTATGACATTTTCATGGTCGGGGACACATTCCCTTATACATACCAGGAGCTGATTCTGCCCAGTGGCTCGCGCATTCGCTTTGATCGCATCTCTGCAGGAACCAGTTTTAGCGATGCTGTATATATCAGTACCAGCCCTGATCCCCTTTTCTATGGCGCTATTTTGCATTTCAACTCCAATGACACCTGGACCGTCACACGCAAAGATGGCACTGTGTACGTGTTCCCGGACTCCTTTGCGCAATCAAAGTCACAATGCCAGGCTGTGATTCAGATCGTTGACCGCCATGGCAACAAGATAAAGCTGGACCGGACCAACTGTAATCTCACGCAGATCACCTCTCCCAACGGCCGCTACATTCAACTCCAGTATGATGCTTCCGGGCGCGTCACCACCGCCACCGACAATATCGGTCGGACCGTGACTTACACTTACGATCCTGTGGGCAGGCTTTCCACGGTTACCGATCTCAACGGCGGGGTTACTACTTATACCTATACGGACCAGAATGAACTGGCCACCATCACCGACGCGCGCGGCATCACGTATCTGACCAATCAGTATGACGCGAATGGCAGGGTCACGCAGCAAACGCAGGCGGATGGAAGCACCTATCTGTTTTCCTGGACTCTTTCCGGCAACGCGAGCCAGACTCATTATTACGAGAACGGCACCGTCACCTCAGGGACCCTGTTCTCGCAGACAAATTGCTGGAACGGCACCACTTACAATCGCTACGATCCATCCTGCCAGGAAGGTTATCTGCCGCTGGTGACGCAGGTGGATATAACCGATCCACGGGGTTATGTTCGCCGGGTGCAGTTCGGGCCATCCGGTTATAAGACGAGTGACACGCATGCGCTTGGCCAGCCCGAGGAGCAGACAATTACCTATTCTTATTACGCTGACAACTCTCTCAAGTCCGTCACGGACGCGCTTGGGCGAACCACCAGCTATGACTATGATGCGCTTGGCAACCGCATTCGGACTACCAATCTGGA
The DNA here is from genome assembly GCA_035252525.1 of Candidatus Angelobacter sp. Classification (GTDB taxonomy): domain Bacteria; phylum Acidobacteriota; class Terriglobia; order Terriglobales; family Acidobacteriaceae; genus Angelobacter. The sequence continues at coordinate 4,188 of DATFDA010000352.1, forward strand.
TGGCACAGCCAATGCTTCAACAACCACCTTTACCTATGATCCCGTGTTTCAGGAGATGGCCACGGTCACGGACCCGCTGGGACACACAACGACATTCGGCTATGACACATCGGGGAACCTGACGTCCGTTACCGATCCTCTCAATCATCAGACCTCTCTGGCGTATAACGGTGACGGCCAGGTAGCCACCATTTCCGATCCCATGGACAACACCCTGCAATTTGGTTATTTCGGCGGCGATCTCACCCGCATTACCGATCCTCTGGGCAACACAACCACACGATTTGTGGATCTTGCGGGACGGCTGACTTCAACCACTGACGCAGCTGGCAATACCACAAAATTTCTATACAACGGCTACAATCTGGTCACCGGAATCACTGATGCTCAGGGAAACAGCACCGCCTACACTTATGATTTGAACGGCAACCTGCTCAAGCTGGTGGATGCTGCGGGCCACACGACCAGTTATACCTATGACAACATGGATCGCAAGACAGGCAAAACGGACGCTCTGAACCGCCATGAGTCGTTCACTTACGATCTGAATGGAAACCTCTCGAGTCACACAGACCGTAACGGCCAGGTCACTGTCTTCACCTACGACGGCTTAAATCGCCGGACCCTCGCCGGCTTCGGCGTGATCGTGACCGGCGGTGTGAGCAGCTACCAGAGCACGGTTGCGTACACTCGCGATGCCGGCAATCGCGTTACGCAAATCAGTGACAGCCTCTCGGGTAACATTACGCGAAGCTACGATGGTCTCGATCGTCTGCTTTCTGAAACCACTCCACAGGGAAGTATCGGCTACACGTATGATCTGGCAGGACGCCGCACGAGCATGACGGTCAATGGCCAGCCTGCTGTCTCGTATTCTTATGACAACGCCAATCGCCTCACGCAGATCAGCCAGGGCACTTCAAGTGTGGGCTTCAGCTATGACGATGCCAACCGCCGCTCTTCACTGCTATTGCCTAACGGCGTGACAGTTTCATACGACTATGACCAGGCGTCGCGCGTGACTGGCATCAACTATCAGCTTGGGACCAATAATCTTGGCGGATTGACATATACGTATGACCAGCTTGGCCGGCGTACGGAAGTGAGCGGCCGCTTTGCCCGCACCGCCCTTCCCGCAACCGTGGTTTCGGCCACCTACGATTCCGCAAATGAGCTGACGAACTGGAACGGAACCCCTGTCAGCTCTGATGCGAATGGGAATGTGCTTTCCGACGGCGCCAATACTTTTACGTGGGACGCCCGCAACCAACTCAGCAGCGTCAACGGAGTCAATCTTTCCTATGACGCGTTTGGGCGCCGTATCCAAAACCTGCAGGGCACATCGTTTGTCTATGACGGTGTGAACCCTGTGCAGGAGCTTTCGGGATCCACGGTTACCGCCAACCTGCTCACAGCCGGCATTGATGAAATCTTCAGCAGCACCGATGGGTCAGGGACTTTCAGTCAGCTCAAAGACGCACTGGGCAGCACAGTTGCCCTTGCCGATGTGAGCGGCTCCATTTCCGCCGCGTATACATACGATCCTTTTGGAACAACACTCGTTTCCGGCCAGAACGGCTCCAATGTGTTCCAGTTCACAGGACGGGAAAATGAAGGCAATGGACTGTATGCATACCGCGCTCGCTATTACAGTCCCGCTTTCCAGAGATTCCTGTCCCTGGATCCCAAGGGCTATCAGGATGATCCCAATCCTTATTTATATGCCAGAAATAATCCGCTCACTTTTGTTGACCCGCTGGGTCTCGATCCCGGCAGCTATTCTCCGGGTCGTGGCGGCCCTGGTCCCGGTAATGGTCCTGGCAATGGACCTGGCGATGGGCCCGGCAACGGACCCGGGAATCCGCCCCCAACACCACCACCTCCACCGCCGCAGCCACCAGACAAATGTCACGCATACGTGCAAATTGGTGAAGGCCTGGGTCTTGCAGCGGCGCTCAATGAAGGTGGAGCATTGGTCACTGGAGAAATTAGTCCAGTCTCCGCTATCTTCCACGGGATTGCAGTAGTAGAGGGCATTGGTGCTGCTGGATTTGTGGCTTACGGAGATATATTCTGCAGTAATTAGCGAGAATCGCCCTGAATAAGGGGTCTGCATCGTGATACCATCACAATACTGTGAACTCTAACCAGCAACCTTATGTTACGGAGCGCATGGCCAAGATCATGTTTGGTTTGGCGACACTGGCCTTTCTTGGTGTGCAGTCCATGGCGGTGTTGATATTTGTTAAAAGAGTTGAACTACATTTTCACCATCAATTGTTTCTGTATGTCATAATCTTTTGCGCTCCACTCCCGTGGTTCATCGGCATTCAAGGCTATAGACATATCAAGAAATTTGTTGCTGCTGGGGATCATCGAAGTCTTTCGCGAGCAGTTTTATATTTTCTCATGTTTGTAATTGGCGCTGCATATCTCCAGCTTCTATTTTATCTCATGTTTGTGGTAGCTGAGGTGCATGGACGAACCTAATCGGTTTAGCTTTCTCGTGAGTCAAGAAATCTGGTCCATGCTCGCCAAGATTATTTTTACGCAGCGGAGCTCGCGAGGTTTTGGCAAAGACTATTTACAACAGTGTGGAAATATCACTAGCAAAGCTTTTGACATCCATGGTGATATTGACGTCATCAAGTAGTCCGGCTATGTACCCGGGGATAGGCCGCATTCCATTCAGCGGGATAAACCAGAGCTATGTACCACGCGCAGCGACTAGCCGGTAAGCAAGGGGCAGACTCGACGCGACATCGCCGATGCGTGAACTTCGCAAATAGTTGAGAGATTTGAAAAGATCGTTGGCAGGGAAAACTCTGGAGCGGATTTTGCAAAGCTCTATTGCAAAAACTCCGTTGACACCAACTGGTGCGACAGTATCGTCTTGCTCCAGCAGCGAGACGCTTCTATGAGGATCATGCGGGGAAGGGGCTCAGGATCTCAAGTTTTACCAGATTCCAATATATAATTGGAATCTGGTTCGCGCCAGGAGTTCGGAAATTCAAACTTTCTCTTTCCGACCATGCTTTTCAGGTTCGACCTGCTAAGAATCAGTACGCTGATTGATTATTCAGATGCTTTAGAGTAGCGCAGCGACAAAGGAGCGATGATTTCGAAGTCGATTTTGTCTGAATTGCGCTCCGGCCTACAGCCGAAATGCTTGTCCAAAAGCCGTCAACACAATGTTGGCCGGAGCCGATAGCTGCTTGCCATGGGGGTCGCGCCATTTGAAGAAGATGTATGGGGACTTTGCGTCCCAGTAGAGACCTCGGGGAAGTTTGGGCCGCTTGCGGTTCTTCATGCCAGGATGTATTTGCTACAAGACGAAAACTCGGGCA
>DATFDA010000353.1:0-2892 GCA_035252525.1 Candidatus Angelobacter sp.
AGACTGGGAGCTGGGAGTGCCGCCGGTAACGGTGTATGGTGATCGCGAGCCTGCCAGCGCAACCAAGCCTCGAAGCGCGCCTGAAGAACCAACGGAAACTTCGTCTGAGCCGCAGCCGCTGCACATTCCTGAAGGCGGGACGATCGCGATTTTGCGCGGGATCGCCAGCAACGGGATGCCGTTCCAGGAGCGCGATCTTATACTTCCCGCAGGCGACCGGCACGCGACCATGCTGATTGGTCCCATGGTGGAGTTGGGCGCCAAACTGGGCGTGATCCTCAGCAAAAACTGCGTGGAAGAGGCAGTGGTTACAGCCGTCTCTCACAGCCGCGAATTTGACCGCTGGCGGATATGGATGGAGTTTTCGCGCGTGCTGCTGATCTCACGGCATAGTAGTTAGCCGAGGAAATCAATCGTTTCCTGTGGTTACCGTCACCGCGTGCCGTTATACTCTTTCGTTCCATTCCTCAAAAGGAGTCTTCTTTGCTCAAGCGTTGGCCCGTCCTGATTCTGTTACTGGCTTCATCATTCGTCTTCGCACAGCAGCAGCCTGCAAAACCGGAAGCGCCGCCCAGGGCTGTTTACATCCGCGCGGGACGCCTGTTTGATGCAACATCTGACAACGTTCGCAACAATGTGGTGATTCTGGTGGTTGGCGACAGAATTCAGAGCGTTGGGCCCGCACAAACCGCGCAGATTCCCGCAGGATCAACAGTAATTGATCTATCGCATGCGACGGTTCTGCCGGGACTCATTGATTGCCACACGCACCTGAGCTTCCGTGCTGATCGCTATGACGAAATCTACGCGTTCAAAGACACGCCGTTCGACTATGCCTTTAACGCGGTGGTGCACGCGCGCAAGACCTTGGAAGCCGGCTTTACCAGTGTGCGTGACGTGGGCTCACCGCCATTCCTTGCCGTGGATCTGCGCAACTATATCAATGAGGGCTTCATTCCCGGCCCGCGCGTGGTGGCCAGCGGCCCGGCGATCTCCATCACCGGCGGCCACGGCGACCTGAACAACTACTCGCCGCAGACGCGCGTGAGCATGTTTCCTGAAGAGCGCGATTTCCAGATTGCCGATGGCGTGGATCAGGTTCGGCATGTGGTGCGCGCGCAGGTGAAATACGGGGTTGACGTGATTAAGATCCTGGCCACCGGCGGCGTGCTCTCCAAAGGCGACAGCCCCGGCGCGCCGCAGTACACGTTGGAAGAACTAAAAACCGCCGCCGAAGAGGCGCACATGGCAGGACGCAAGATAGCCGCGCACGCGCACGGCACGCAGGGAATCAAGAATGCGATTCTGGCGGGCATCGATTCCATTGAGCATGCCAGCTTGATTGATGATGAGGGAATTCGCCTGGCCAAGGAGCGCGGCGTTTACCTGGTGATGGACATTTACAACGACGATTACATTCGCGGCAAGGCGGTGGAGTTCGGCTTGCCCAAGGAGAATCTTGAAAAAGAGAAGATGGTGGGCGAACTTCAGCGGCAGAATTTCGCCAAGGCGGTCAAGGCCGGCGTGAAAATGGCGTTCGGGACTGACGCAGGAGTTTATCCGCACGGCGATAACGCCAAGCAGTTTTACTACATGGTGAAATACGGAATGACGCCCGCGCAGGCCATCCGTGCAGCCACTAGCAGCGCCGCTGATCTCATTGGGCGCGCCAAAGATGTAGGAACAGTGGAGCCGGGAAAATATGCTGATCTGATTGCCGTAACGGCTGATCCTCTGGCCGATGTGCGCGCTCTGGAGAATGTGGGATTCGTGATGAAAGGCGGCGTGGTTTACAAGGACATGATCACGGCGAAGCCGGCGCACTGAGCGCTGCGGGCGCATGATTCAAGTAAGCTTGATGAAGGAGGTTGCCACTCTATGCTTCGCATTGTTGCCTTCATTTTGCTTCTTGCCTGCATGCCGGGAGTTGGAGTTGCTCAGATACAACCTGCGACAAAGTCAGCGGTGCAATCTGCCGCAACACAGAAGACCTCGCAGGAGACTCAGCGCCCTGCGATCCGCAAGGACGATGTGCAGGCTCTAAGAGAAGACATTACGCGCATGAAGGCGCTGGTCCAGCAGATGCAGACAAATCTGGCTTTTGTGGATACCACGCAATCACCGCTCAAGCACCAGTTCCAATTGGAGATCGAGATGTGGCAAACGGTGATCACAGAAATGGACCGCCGGCTGGACCAGGCTGCACGCCCAACTCAATAAAAGGCGATTTTGCTTTTCCCAAGATCGAATCAGGTTACAATACGCCGCAATCAGCAAGGCAGGAAGACCGAGGTCTGGAGAAGGGAACGGCTCGAATCCTAAATTTTATGATCCACGCAGACAGCGGACCAGAAGGGCGGCGCTGGAACCGCCATAAGATTGATGTTCGTCTCAAAGTCGCAGTTGGCGGTCCGCAAGGGAATGTGGTCTTTGGCCGCGGCAACATCCTGAGCCAGGGAGGGATGGGAGCATATATCCCACACTCCATGTCCATTGGCACGGAAGTTCAGCTTCAGGTGAGCTTTCCGTATTCTCCGGCGGAGGTCACGCTCAAAGCGGTGGTCAGAAATTGTGATGGCTTCCGCTATGGGCTGGAATTCCGGGACCTTTCTGACGATGTGCGCTCGCTCATTATGAAGAGCTGTGACTCTGCGACGCTTCTGCAGTAGATTTCATCTGCAATGGCATTGATTTCAATTTGCATCGACGATGTAGTCGAGTAAGCTTTTGCGCCAGAGGTGCAAGCAGCGCCAAGCTCCTGTGCCCCTGGCTGATACGTGATGTGGAAGCGCAAGCACGAAAGCGAATTCTGCGGAGAGTTTCTCCATGCTTCATCGACTGTGGTGTATCTTGCTGTCTCTTCTGCTTTTGGGAACGGCTTCAGCCCAGAGC
>DATFDA010000354.1:0-6623 GCA_035252525.1 Candidatus Angelobacter sp.
AACGGCGTGATCGTTCCCGGCTTTAGCGGCGGATATTTCAGCCCGACGCGTTATCTGCTGAATCAGGGAATTGTGAACTTCTCCCACCGCTTCAGCAAAAATCTGAACCTTGAAGCAACTGGCACAGCGGGTGTTCAGAACGTGGAAACCAGTACAGCTTCATTCAAAAACTCACAGTTTGCTTCCAGCTTCAGCACGCACCTTTTCTGGCGCATAACGCCCATGAACGAGCTCAAGTTTGGTTACGACTACCTGAACGTCTTCAATGCATTCAACCGGCACCTGTATGAGTTCACATGGCGACACTACTTCTAAACCCTGAGCAGAAGACGTATGTTCCATCTCTCCCGGAGCGGCCTCACACGCCGCCGTCGCAGCAGGATCGTTTTACCCTGGAGCGAGGACTGGCGTTAATGCTGATTGGCGTTGCGGCCGTTTACTTGCGCGCTCGTCATCCGCTTTACAACACTGCCTACATGGATGAATCCATTTATGTGGTGTACGGCCGCATGTTTCTGGCCCATCACTTTGAGACACCCCTGGCAACGCCGCTGCAATGGAGCTTTGGCTGGTATCTGTGGCCTGCGATGGCTGCACTGGCGGACCGAATCGGCGGCCTGCTGGCTCTTCGCGAACTCGCCGCCGTGCTGGGGAGCGTGACGGTTGCCGCGACGTACGGATTCGCAAGCCGCGTGTTTTCAAAAACAGTCGGAGTGGCGGCGGCAGCAGTCATGGCCCTACTGGCTCCGGCTGTGCTCGTTTCCCGTATTGCCACGCGCGACTCCGGCTCCATCTGTTTTTTTGCTTTGGGAATGTGGGCGTTCGCCGCGGGATGGCAGGACAACAAGAAGAAGCACTGGGCGCTGGCTACATTGTTCTTGTTTGCTGCATTTTTATGTAAGTACCTGGTCGCCATCTTCTTTCCGGCTCTGGTGCTGCTGGCGCTGGCAAAAGGGAAGAAGCCCTTGCTCATGTTCGTTGCGCCCATCTCGGCCGCCTGCGCTGTCTACGGCACCTGCTATCGCGCTGATCTTCTTCATTTGCTTCGCTACGGTAGCGGATACGGTTCCCTTCGCGGCGACTCATTCAACCTTTATGTCATCACTCGCTGGGACCTGGTTGTGATCGGGTGGCTGGCGCTGTTTGCTTTAGCTTCAAAACAATGGCGAGTACGTGCAGCGTGGATGTGGCTGGGCGCGTTGATTGTTTGTTTCTTTCAGTGGCAAACGCGTGCTGATTACGATTTCTGGAAGCACGTGAACTATGCCCTTTTCTTTCTTGTCCCTACCGCTGCAGCAGGCGTGCTGTTCCTTGTGCAGCAGATCTTCAAGTTCAGCTACGCGAAGCAACTGCAATGCGGAACGGCTGCGATTTTGGCGCTTGCCATGGGTGCTGGATATCTGGGTAAAGTCCAGAGTCCTGAGCAGTTTGTGTTCTGGCCCAATGTGAACCCGGCGCTCGAGTTTTTTGCAGGCCGCATCACGCCACATGATCGCATTCTGGTAGATGACACGGTTTTCCGCTACTACCTCAACCCGCCGCTGAGTGAGGGACAGATCACCGATCCCATGTACTTCCTGTATCGCGATGCCTCCGGCCATGATTTGCTGGGTCCGGCAGCATATAAGGCTGCCTTGCAGGAGCATGCGTTTACCTACATAGTGCTTGACGGAGGCGTGGGAAATGAAGCAGCGATGCTGAATGAAGCGATTCGCCCGGAGTTGGCCGGATATCAACTGCAAATGCGGGCGGTTGACCAGGTTCGTGGTCACGACATTGAGATTTATTCGTTGAATGCTGCAACCGCTGAGAATCAAATTCCCGGAGAACGTTAAAGGCAAACCTGAAGCTTTGCTTTGATCTCAGTGGCCGGAGGCGAGCTTGAGCAGGTTGCGAAATTTCTCGATCTGCTCTTTGTCATCGCGCGTCTGGTTCAGGAATTCAACGCCGTAGTTATAGCCGCGCCGGTGGCGAACGATTCCTGGCGCCCGGACCGGACTGCTGGAGTAGGGGGGCGTGAATTCGATGAAGACCTTATCTTCCGCTTTGAGTTCCAGGCCGGCGAAAACGAGCATTCCGCCTTCACTAATGTCGTTGGCGCGCCCCTCAGAGATGCGTGTGCTGTCTTCACGGCAGACGATCAAGCGGATGGGCAGATTCAGGCGATAGCGCTGCCAGCGCCTGAAGATGGCCCGCTCCATGGCGGATTTTGGACCTGGGGTCATTTGTGGCGGCGTGGTGCGCACGCGGGGCTCCGTTGCCATAACTCACAAATCTTAGCCGCACCTTAATGACGGGCGAAAGTTACAGAAGTGCTGAACAGGTATCAAACCTGTTCGACAAGGCCTCCGTTTTGTGCTCAGCGTATCCTTAGTGGGTTTTAAGGAGAGGAACCGCAAAGGGAAAAGTGACGAGTCCGAATGTTTGATGTAAGTCTCCAAGAGCTCACTGTAAGTTGCTGAAAGTCAGAGACTTGCATCCCTCTAAGGCGTTATTGCGATGGCCCGCAGAGGGCTGCCCGATCCATTCACGATCTTTAATGGCGCAGCAATAACAACAGCGCCTGTTGCAGGCAGTTGGTCAAGGTTGCACAAGCCGGCTAATCCGAACTTGCCACTGCCGTGCATTACATAATGGTTGGGAAATGGAGGATTGAAAGTTGCAGCGCGGCCTGCATCTGTGCCGACGGTTTCTACTCCAACACCCAGAACATCACGCTCTTTGGCCAGGAATTCTGAGCACTCCTTCACAAAGCCGGGTGTATGCGGGCCGTCACTCTGCAGGTTGATGTACTGCTCTGGGTTGCTACGCTTTGACCAGCCGGTACGAAGCAGAAACCATGCGCCGGCAGGGATGCGTCCATTCCTGGCTTCCCACTGCTCCACCCGTTCAACCGTGAGCAGAAAATCTGGATCTTTCTGCACATCACCAGTCACATCTACCACGCAAGCGGGGCCAACAAATTTTTTGGGATTGATGCGGTCGACGCTGTTCTCCGGCAGATCTTTGCCGCTGACCCAGTGGATGGGAGCGTCAAAGTGGGTGCCGGTGTGTTCACCGGTTTCAAACCCATTCCAGTACCAGGCGGGGCCGCGGTCGTCATAACGGGAGATTTCCCACATGCGGAAGGCAGGAGTATTCGGCCATTGCGGCGGAAGCGGAAGCAGTGGCGTTTCCGAACTTAACGGTAGCGTGAGGTCCACGATGCGCAGTGCGCCGCTGTTCAGCTGTGAAACCAGTTCTGCAAGAACATTTGCCATGTGAAATTCCTTGTAAACGATAAATGACCGGGGCCCGGATATGAAGTCTCAGGGCGGCAAACATCATATCGCGCCGTTTGCAGTTGCAAAAATCAGGCGGTCACGTGGTAGTGACCGCCCTCCAGGCGATTAGTTGCGATGTTTGATCAGAAGTTCAGCCGCAGAGCGAGTTGAATCTGGCGCGGATTGAATACAGCGCGGGGCGTTCCATAGTTGGGGTTCGGAGAGCCTTCCAGGAAACTCTGGGTGGCCGAGCAACCCTGTGCCGTGGGATTAAAGGGACAAAAGTCTGCCGCGCCGTACACAGTATTGAAGAACCGCACGTTCACGGTGTTAAAAACGTTGAAAGCTTCGGCTGTTGTTTCCACACTCAGCTTTTCCGTGGCTTTGAATGTGCGCGCCAAACGGAGATCCACCGACTGATAGCTATCCCCCTTGAATGTGTTGCGAGGTTCAATGCCGACGCGGTCATTGTTGCCGAAGATATCACCATTAGCGTCAAAGCCGGCAAACTTGGTGAAGTAGTTGGGCGATTGCAGGCTCACGATGGTGCTGACATGGAAGTTGTTGAGGAAGGCGTTCATGTGGGTCGGGCCATCGATGGTGGCATTCAGCACAAAACGCTGGCCTACGCTATCAGAAGAAATGGCCCGTTCCGCCTTGAGATTTGCACTGTCTTGCGGAATCAGCACAAAACTTGGATTGGGACCATCATCGATGCCCTTGGACCACGTATAGCTGATGCCACCGCTGAAGTGGTGGCTCATGCGCTTGTTGTAATCCACCAGCAGCCCATTCCATTCGGAGTTCCAGCGCGACGCCGCTTCAAAATAGACGGCGTAGAGCGTTGGGAAACCGGGGCCGGCGCTTCGCGAACCCGGAATGCCGGGTGCCGCGAAGTACGTATTCTTGAGTCCGGCCTGGCCTTGCGAGTTGTGAACGGTTACCTGTGCGCTGGGATCAGGCTGGTTGACGTTGAAGAAGCTTCCCAAGTGCACGCCTTTCGTACGCAGAGCGCTGATGTCGAGAACGGAGTCATCTGTCGGTTGCAGTGTGATGCCGAAGCTGGTTTGGATACCGTAGGGCGCGGCGTGGTTTTTATCGAAACGGGCGATTACCGCGTCGCCGAAGAACCCGCAACCCGCTACAGTCCCGCCGGGACAAAAGCCAAGCGGCGCCGCGTCAGGATAGGTTCCGGTCAGCATATCTGCGAGTGCGATCTGGGTAATATTGGGCGCGCTGGCAAAGGCAAACAGGCGCGTTGTGGCGTTCAAAGCGTTCTCATTGGGACGGCCCGGGAAGGTTCCAGTGGTTCCACCGCAAGAAGGTTCCTGGCAGGCCAGCAAGGGCATGGGAATGGTTCCGTGGAATATTCCAGCGCCACCGCGAATCATGATGTTGTATTTGGTCCCGAGATGGTAAGCGAAGCCTGCCCGAGGATCGAATTGCTTTGCCGGGTTATCCAGCACATTGGATGGGAAGGTTTCAAACTGATAGCGCAAGCCATAGTTGAGGGAGAGGTCAGTGGTGGGACGCCATGCATGCTGAATATAGAGCCCGCCGTAGTTATGGCCGATCTCGCCTTCCGCCTGGTTGCGGATGGCTGAGGGAATTCTTTGTCCCTGCAGGACTGAAGGATCAAATGTTGGCTCGGTGAAAGTTGGCCCCTGGAAGCGTTCAAAGAACAATACGGAGGGCGCGCCAGCTTCAAGACTGAACGGGCATTGCGATGCGAAGAGGCAGCCGAAATCTGCCTCAAAGGGATAGAACAGAGGGAACGATTCCAGCGTATTCACGTGGCTGAAGTCGCCGCCGAAAGAGATGGTGTTTTTGCCGTGCAACCAAGTCACGTTGTCAACCATTTCACTGCGGCTCTCCTGGTAAAAATCCGGGTTCCCGCGGTTGACGCCGGCGGTGAAAGTGTTGAGCACCTCAAGGTGCGGCTGGGTTGTGACAGTGGGAAAGTCGAAGGTGCGGTGCCCGTATTGAAAGCGCGCCTCGTTCACAAGGTTCGTGGTGAGGTTGGAGGAGAGGCTGCCTACGATTGACTGATCGCGCAGATTATTGTCCTTGAAGCCGGAGGGCAGATCGAAGCCATCATTCAGCGGCGAAACGTTGGTCAGGCGACCATCGTTGAAAAAATAGCGCACAAAGGCGTAATTCTTATCATTGAATGAGTGATCAAGCTTCACCAGGAAATTGTCATAGTCGCTCTTGCGATTGGCGTTCAACTGCTCCGCGGGAAGTCCGAAGTTGGCTTTGAACTGGTTGATCTGAGTGAGATTTGCAAGGATGATGGAGTTGTAGAAGGGGTTCTCATTCCTGCGCTGGCCCTCGTAGTTGCCGAAGTAAAACGTTTTGCCCTTCTTGATGGGGCCGCCAATAGTGAATCCAAACTGATTTTGTTGCAGCTTGTTCAGTCCGGGCGCTGCCAGTTCGCTGTTCGCGTCCATGGCGTTGTTGCGGAAGTATTCGTAGATGCTGCCATGAATGTCGTTTGTTCCACTTTTGGTGATGATGTTAACAATGCCGCCCACAGCCCTGCCTGCCTGCACGCTGTAAGTGTTGTTGATCACGCGGAATTCGCGTACAGCGTCGGTTGACGGAGTAGTTTTCTGTACGCCGGAAGCGGTGGAAGTATTGTCTGCGCCATCTACGGCAATGAAGTTGTAATGAATATTCTGGCCTGCGAACGAAAGCTTAGTTACCGGCTCGATGATTACGTCTGTGCTGCCGGAGGTTGTGTCCCCCACAGTTACACCAGGCGCCAGCAATGCGAAATCGATGAACTGCCGTCCGTTTACGGGAAGGTTCTCAATTTTCTGCTGTTCGATCACCGAGTCAGTAGATGTTCGCGTGGGTTCAACCAGGGGCGCTTCTGAGGTTACGGTTACCTGCTGCTCCACCGTGCCGGGTGAGAGGGAGAAGTCAAGAGTCGCCAGGTCACCAACCGCCAGCGTGAGCACACGCGTTTGGGACTGGAAGCTGGAAGCCTGTGCGGTGATTTTGTAATTTCCCACCGGCAGGGAAGCAAGCTTGTACTGTCCGCCGTCATCGCTGGTGGTTGTGCGTGAGAAGCCGGTTTCGGTATTCGTCACCGAGACAGTCGCCTTCGGCAGGACCGCGCCTGAGGTATCGGCAACCCGCCCTTGCAGCGACGCTGTAATCGCCTGGCCAAAGGTGAGAGTGTTCGCCAGCAGCAAAAGGATCACGCATACACCACTTTTCAACACACCACGTCTCATAAACGCCTCCGCGGAAGAGGAGAACTATATCCGCGTAAGCCAGAGTTGGCAAGAAATTTGACATGTAAATTATTTAGACCTAGAATTTTTTCCTTGGCGGTCTTCCGCCTGCGCTTTA
>DATFDA010000355.1:0-3664 GCA_035252525.1 Candidatus Angelobacter sp.
TGTTTGTCGCCTGTGGCTATAACGGAACCCATCTGCAATTGCAGGCGCTAATCAGGAGCGAGTACGTGGTTTTTCGAACTGCGCGAAACTGCTGCTTCACCATTCTGCTCATGGCCTTAGCTGCCGGTTGCAGCAACACTAAACCGGTCTCAGCTTCAGCGGAGCCATCTCCCGTTGATGCCGTTACTCCCGCAGCAACGCCCGCGGCAGTCGCAAAGCCAGAGGGCCCTCCCATGCACATTGATCCCACTCGGGCATGGCAATACCTGAAAGAAATTCTCTCGTTCGGCCCGCGCTGGGATGGCAGCTCAGGGCAGCAGAAGCTGGGTGAGTACCTGCACAGGAAGCTTAAAGGCGACGCAGTAGAGGATGATGCCTTTACCGCGCAGACTCCGGCCGGTCCCATCAAAATGCGCAACATCATTGCCAAGTTTCCGGGCAGCAAGGATGGGATCATCGTTCTTGGCTCGCACATTGATACCAATTATCCTTTGCGCAAGACCAGCTTCGTCGGCGCTAATGACGGTGGTTCCAGCACCGCGATGCTTCTCGCCATCGCTGATCAGCTTCGCGGTAAAAAGCTTGAGGGCTACAGCGTGTGGCTGGCATTTTTCGATGGCGAAGAATCCATACCTTCCACCACTCCCGGCGACCAGCGGTGGAGCGATCCTGACGCTCTCTACGGCAGCCGCCATCTCGCGCAGAAATGGCAGCAGGATGGAACCAGCAAAAAGATCAAAGCGCTGCTTCTTGCTGACATGATTGGGGACAAGGACCTCGACATCTTGCGCGACACCAGCTCCGCAGGCTGGGTGGAAGATTTGATTGGACAAGCCGCCGCCAACCTGGGATATCAGTCATATTTTTTCCAGGAAGTAACCGGGATGGGCGGCGATGATCACATCCCGTTTGCAAAAATCGGTGTTCCGGTGGCTGACCTCATCGACTTCACCTATGGCTATAACAATGCCTTCCACCACACCACAGAGGACACCATTGATAAGCTCAGTCCCAAAAGCCTCCAGATCACCGGCGACGTGATGCTTGAGACCATTCGTCTTATCAATGGCCGCAAAGAATGAGAAGGACTGATGCGGTCGCATTCGCGTTGGCGCATATGTAAGAAGAAAGGAAATTCAAAATGGAAATCGAAATCAGACGCTGCTTTTTTTGAATGGACCTTCGCCGCCAGGCCGTGAGCCTGCGCAAAGCTGCGGAAGACAAGTTCGGTGTGAAGCCAACAATCAAAACCGGCAGCCGCGGAGACCTTTCGGTTCTCGTCAACGGGAAGCCGGTTTTTGGATACAAAAAAGAGGGAACCATTCCGCCGGTTGCTGAACTGCTTGCCCGAATACAGGCCGTTCAGGGTTGAAGCTCAGGCCGCCGCTATCTACATCTGGCGGTCGCGCAACTTGAATTTATGCGACCGCCCTTCCCTTATGCCGCTTTGGGTTCTGACTTGAGAGGCTTAGGCTGCATTTTTATGTAGACTTCGCCGCCTCTTACTTCGATCTGGTGCACATCAATCTTTTCTTCCGCCGGACCAGCCACTACCCGCCCAGTGCGGATATCAAACTGCGACCCATGCCACGGACACTGCACGGTGCATTCCACCAGAGCCCCATCAGAAAGCGGTCCGCCGCGATGTGTACAGTGATCGCTGAAAGCGAACAAGCCCTCCTTACAGCGTCCCACTACCACGCGCTCTTTTCCCACCTGAGCCAGCAGCACCTGGCCGTCGCCCAGTTCGCTCTGGTTGCACACCGGACGGTCCCAGCCGGAAAGGGTCCGCTCCTTCAGCTTGCCGGCGCTGGCATAGCGATGATCAACTCCAATCTGGTTACGGTAGACCAGCGTGCCGCCCAGCCATCCTGAAATCCCGATCAACACCACGCCTACGATCATGAGGAAAATGTTCAGCCCGTCAGGCCGCGCCTCTGCTGAACCCTGCCGGTATGCGATGGCGATGAACAGAAGCAGTGCTATCACATTCAAACTACCGTGAATCAAACCGCGCTGCTTGGCGGAAGATTGTGGAGGCACCACGGTCCACCAGTCGAGCGCGCCCGGCAAGGCCGCCAGCACCGCCCCCACGCAGCCGGCGATGACACAATAAAATCCTGCCGCCCACAACATGGCGTTGCCCTGGGTTACTCCCAGAAGATCAAAGATGAGCGCCATTATCCACAGGGCAATCGGGAACGACACCAGGATGGGATGGATGGGATGAGAAGAAACCGCAGCCTTGGAACGCATACGTGCTCCCTTTTCGACCTACTTAGTACCTTAGTGTGAGACTGCTGATTCGTTGTGCAAGGATGCCTCGCAGCGGTAATGCAGGTCTCCAAAGAGGTACCGTGGAACAACTTCCCCATCTTCGGCTCAGCCTCTCCGGGCATAGCTCTAAATGACAGGGTATTCTCAACTGATCACGGCACCACGTGTGATCACGGTGATTCCGTCCCTCTTTTCCTTTTCCTGCGTTTCATTTCTAATCGCTGCCATGAGATTGCTCCAGATTCGCCACGCTCCATTCAAATGAACATCACCTTCTGGATCATCTTCAATGCCGGCATTTTGGTCCTGCTATTGCTCGATCTGGCGGTCTTCAATCGTGGCGGACGCGTCATACCATTCAAGCAGGCGCTGCTCAGCACCTTCTTCTGGATTGCGCTGGCCTTTGGCTTCGCCGCTTTTATTCACTACTGGCTGGGAGCAGGGAAGGCGCTGGAGTTTGTAACCGGCTACCTGATAGAAGAATCTCTCAGCGTTGACAACCTGTTCGTCTTCATCCTGCTTTTTCAATACTTCAAAGTTCCTGCCGAGCAGGAACGCACCGTCTTGTTCTGGGGCATCATCGGAGCGCTGGTCATGCGCGGTATCTTCATTCTTGCCGGTGTGGCCCTGATCCGGCGCTTCCACTGGATCATTTATCTCTTCGGCGCGTTCCTGGTTTACACCGGCTTCAAACTGTTGGGCGAAGGCGACGGGGAGCAGGTGGACCCTTCAAAAAACATCGTCCTCAAGCTGGCCCGCAAATTTATTCCCATAACGCATGAGTATGCTGGGAAAAAGTTCTTTGTGCGGCGAGAGGGCAAGAGCTTCGCCACGCCGCTGTTCATCGTGCTGCTGGTGGTGGAAACCACGGACATCCTCTTTGCCACTGATTCCATTCCCGCTATCCTTGCCATCAGTCACGATCCTTTTATCGTTTACACATCCAATGTCTTTGCGATTCTCGGCCTGCGCTCCATCTTCTTTGCCCTTTCCGGACTGATGAAGCTGTTCCATTACCTGAACTACGGTCTGGCGGTGGTGCTGATGTTTATCGGGGCAAAAATGCTGGTCTCTGCCAGATACCAGCTTCCCACCTGGGTCGCTCTGCTGGTAATCGCCGTGGTGCTCGCGGTTTCTGTGCTTGCCTCAGTATTGTTTCCAAAGAACGAAGCTGAAGCAGCTTAAATGAGTACTTTAATAAAGCCGGCTAGTTTGGTGGATGCTCTCGCCTTCCTTTCTATCTGTTAAATATTGGGCAGAAGATCAAAATATTCGTCATCCTCATTCTTTCCACCTTCGCCCTTGCCCAGTTCTTTCTCCGATCGGATGAACTCGATGCGCTCAATCCATTTGACCATCTTGTAACCGAGTTGGTTTTCTACGCGCA
>DATFDA010000356.1:0-12170 GCA_035252525.1 Candidatus Angelobacter sp.
TTGCGGGTGATCACTGTCATTTTGGGTACGGTGGCTTCGGCAAAGGCAAACAACAGCTTGGCCCCGTGGCGGATGATGCCTCCATATTCCTGCTGCGTTCCCGGCAGGAATCCCGGCACGTCTTCAAAGGTGAGGAGCGGGATATTGAAGGCGTCACAGAATCGGACAAAGCGCGCGCCCTTGTCAGACGCGTTGATATCAAGCACTCCGGCGAGAAATGCCGGCTGATTCGCCACAATGCCCACAGGCCGGCCGTTAAGGCGGGCAAAGCCGATGACGATGTTTTTGGCATAGTGTTCGTGGACTTCAAAAAAATAGCTGTCATCCACCACGCGGCTGATCACGTCTTTGATGTCATAGGGCTGGTTGGATTCGGCAGGCACGGTGGTATCGAGTTCAGGATCGGCGCGGTCAATTGGATCGGAGCAGTCGCGCCGGGGCGCATCATCAAGGTTATTGGAAGGTATGAAGCTGAGCAATTCCCGGATCATGGAGAGGCACTCAGCGTCATCATGGGCCATGAAGTGCGCCACGCCGGAAGTTTCATTGTGCGTGGCCGCGCCGCCAAGCTGCTCTTTGCTGACCTCCTCATGCGTCACGGTTTTAATCACATCAGGCCCGGTGACAAACATGTAAGAGGTTTTGTCCACCATGAGAATGAAGTCGGTAATCGCGGGCGAGTAAACCGCCCCGCCTGCGCACGGGCCCATGATGGCAGAAATCTGCGGGATTACGCCGCTGGCCAGCGTGTTACGCAAAAAGATATCGGCGTATCCGGCTAGTGACATTACCCCTTCCTGGATGCGCGCGCCGCCTGAATCATTCAACCCTATCACCGGCGCACCCACTTTCATGGCCATATCCATGATCTTGACGATTTTTGCGGCATTGGCCTCAGAGAGCGACCCGCCAAAGACTGTAAAATCCTGCGCGAAAACAAACACCAGGCGGCCTTCAATTCGGCCATAGCCGGTGACAAAGCCGTCGCCGTAGACCTTCTGCGCGGCTGCACCCATTCCGAAGTCAGTACACCGGTGCGTGATCATCTTGTCGAATTCCTCAAACGTGCCCTCGTCCAGAAGGAATTCAATCCGTTCACGGGCCGACATTTTTCCTTCTTTATGCTGGCGTGCGCGACGCTCTTCACCGCCGCCCGCCTCGGCCAGGCTGTCTCTGCGCTTCAGTTCTGCGAGTTTCTTCTCCAGATTCATACGGGAAGAATTATAGCTGTGACAAACGTTGCATCGCGGTGCGCTGCACAGCATTGCCGACGAGAGGGCAGCCCCGGGGAGGTGTGGACGGCCCAAAAATCCGGAGATGCTGACGCATAAACAAGCCTGGAGGTTGCATGGTGAGTTGCTCATCCAGCAACTCTGGCCAGCTACTCTGGATGCTGAAAGCTGCCTGTTAATCACCGCCTAAGAAACATTTTTGTGAGCAGCGCGCCAACAGCTATTCCGTTTCGCTCATCCCACGAAGCAGATCGAATTGCCCATGGGGAATCAGGATGAAGACTCAATCTAGACGGACGAAATTTGCGCTGTTTCTGAGCTGCTCATTCGCAGCGGTGATGCTTCTGGCCGGATGTCAGGGCATTGGCGGAAGCCCCTCGCCCACCCCCACGCCACAAGCTGCAAGCTTGAATTCCATAAACCACATCATCCTGTTCATGCAGGAAAACCGCTCCTTTGACAGTTACTTTGGGCAGATCAACCTTTACCGCGCAGCGCAAAATCCGCCGCTGCCGCAGGAAGTGGACACCTGGGGTCCAAACAAAACTCCCGCGGGCGTAGCCACGGCTGGATTTGATCCAGTCACCGGTCAACCGGGGCCCTTGATTGATGCGTTTCATATGGGCAGCGTCTGCTCTGAGAACTTGACGCCCTCATGGAATGAGACGCATCGCTCATGGAATCTGGCACAGCCTGGTAACACTTCTTCATTTCCGATGGACGGCTTCGCGTTTGTGCAGGGGCATTTCGCGCATGATGAAGCCCTAGCCGGACAGCCTGGGTTTATAGATTTCACGGGCCGGCGGGCAATGGGCTACTACGACGATACGGACCTTCCTTTCTACTATTTCATGGCAACTAACTTTGCCATGTCTGACAAGTTTTTTTCTCCTGTGCCCACCCGTACCACTCCAAACCGCATGTACTGGATGGCGGCAACTTCACAAGGTTGGATTGTTCCTCCCACGCAACAGCTCACGGCAACAACAATTTTCCAGTTGATGGACAACGCGCATATAAGCTGGAAGATTTACGAGGGAGGCAAGAACACTTATTTCTCCTTCTTCGTCTATTCCAAGACTCATAGCACCAACGTGGTGCCTCTGAGCCAGTATTTTACTGATGTTCAGAACGGGACCTTGCCGCAGGTTGCCTACATTGAAACCGGCGTTGAGGACACCAATGGGTCGACGCCAAGTTCGGTGGACGAGCATCCCACGGGCAACATTCAGGTTGGGGCACAATTCTCTGAAAAGTTGATCACTGCCCTCATGAACAGCCCTTCATGGAAGGATTCAGTCTTTATCCAGACCTACGACGAGGGTGGCGGCGTTTTTGACCATGTACCCCCCATACCCGTGCCGAACCCTGATGGGATACCACCAAACCTCAATATAGGATCAACGGTCCACACTCCCGGCGATTTTACGTTTAGCGGTTTCCGTGTTCCCATGTTCCTGGTTTCGCCGTTCGCAAAAAAGAATTTCGTTTCGCACACGCCCATGGACTATACCGCTGTGCTCAAGCTGATTGAGACACGATTCAATCTACCGAATTTGACTGCCCGGGACGCTTCCATGCCGGATATGACTGAGTTTTTCGATTTCTCCACCGCAACCGGACCCTGGGCCACACCCCCAACGCCACCACAACAGAAGCTAAACAAGCCCTGCACGCGAGGGGTACCGCTGCCAGGCTAAAAAGTCCTTTTTTCCGATACGGTTACCAATCCGGCTGCGGCATGAAACGCGGCCGGCTTTTTTGTGGAGAAAAGGTTCAACGGAAGCCGCCTTTAAGGGATGCTTCAGGAAATAGCCCTGCTATAATCCCCCGCACTTATGAAGCTGCTCAAATTCCTGCTCCCGATCCCTGTCTTGACGTGTCTTGCTTTTGCTCAACAACCGGCCACCGCTCCTGAACCTGCAATCACCGCAGTCCATGCGGCTCATTTGCTGGATGTAAGGACGGGCAAGATGCTGGACAACGTTACCGTGACCATCAAAGGTGATCGTATCGCCTCAGTGGCAGCCGGGGGAGCAGCTCCAAAAGGCGCACACGTAATGGAGTTGCCCAACGCAACTCTCCTGCCCGGACTGATTGATGCACATACTCATCTGACCTTTGATCCCAACTTCGGCTACCAGGAATTGGGCGTTTCCATTCCCAAAGAAGCGCTCATCGGCGCCAAGAACGCGCGCATCACTCTGGAGGCAGGTTTCACCACGGTGCGCAACGTGGGCGCACGCGGTTACACAGACATCGCGCTCCGTGATGCCATCAATGAAGGAATGGTCCCGGGTCCACGCATGCTGGCCAGCGGTCCACCACTCTCCATTACCGGTGGACACTGCGACCAGAACCTGCTGCCCTATGAATGGCACGCCACATCAGACGGCGCCGCGGACGGAGTTGAAGCCGTCCAGCACAAAGTGAGAGAGATCATCAAGTATGGCGCCGATGTGATCAAAGTGTGCGCCACAGGTGGCGTGCTCTCCAAGGGGGATGATCCGCAGGCATCGCAATACACATTGGAGGAAATGAAGGCCATTGTGGCGGATGCGCACCGGCTAGGCCGCAAAGTTGCGGCGCACGCTCACGGCGCGCAGGGTATTGCATGGGCCGCTGAAGCTGGAGTGGATTCCATTGAGCACGGCTCATACATTGACGACAACGCCATTAAGATCATGAAAGAGCACGGCACTTACCTGGTTCCAACGCAATACCTGGCCGACTGGATGCGCGAGAACGCGGTTAAGATCGGCCTGCCTGCCATGTATGCCGAAAAGATGAAAACCGTTACTGCAGCCATGCGCCAGAATGTGGGCAAGGCCATCCGCGCTGGCGTGAAGATTGCGTTAGGAACGGATGCCGCGGTTTATCCACACGGTCTCAACGCTCACGAGTTTGAAGTCTATGTGAAGTTGGGCATGACTCCGTTGCAATCCATCCAGACGGGAACCGTGAATGCCGCGGACCTGCTGGGCTGGTCAGACCGGATTGGGAGCGTTGAGCAGGGTAAGTTCGCTGACATGATCGCGGTGGAAGGCGACCCGACCAAAGACATCACTCTGCTGCAACGTCCTGTCTTTGTCATGAAGGGTGGAACGGTATACAAGAACAGCAAATAGTATTCGGTCCGGCACCAGTTGGGCTGAAGAAAGACGTTTTCGGCAGGAGAGAGCACGTCGCAACAGCGACAATTTCGCTCTCGGTTATCTACTGACACCCTTGAGAAAGATGCTCCGGGGCTGAACGCTGACCGCTGATGCTGAGTGCTCTTTGCTAGAATTCCTGCATCTCAATAGTAGGTACTCAGGATCACACCATGACAATGAGAGTGCGCAAGGCCGTGTTTCCCGCCGCAGGTCTAGGCACGCGATTTCTGCCCGCCACCAAAGCCCAGCCCAAGGAGATGCTGCCTCTGGTTGACAAGCCAATCATTCAATACGGCGTGGAAGAGGCGCTGGCTGCCGGTTGCGATCAGATCATCATGATCACCGGCCGGGGGAAAACTGCTATTGAAGACCACTTTGACGTCAGCTACGAGCTGGAAAAAATGCTGGAAGAGCGCGGCAAGACTGATCTGCTGGCCATTGTGCGGCAAATCTCAGATATGATCCATGTTTCTTACGTCCGGCAAAAAGAGGCCATGGGCCTGGGCCACGCCGTGCTGATGGCGCGTGAACTGGTGGGCAACGAACCTTTTGCTGTGCTGCTGGCCGATGACGTGATTGACGCCGAAAAGCCCTGCCTCAAGCAGATGATTGAAGTCTTCGAAGAGACTCAGTGCTCCATCATTGCCACGCAGGAGGTGAACGGTCCCGCCATTTCTTCTTACGGTGTGCTGGATGCGCAGATTGCGGAAGGAAAATTTGATGGCCGCCTCTGCGATGTGCGACATCTGGTGGAGAAGCCCAGACCGGAAGAAGCGCCCTCTAACCTGGCGATCATCGGCCGCTACATTCTCACTCCCAAAATTTTCGAAACTCTTGAGCGGACACCTCTGGGCACCGGCGGCGAACTGCAACTTACTGACGGCATGCGCGGCTTGTTAAGCGCAGGTGAAAGAATCTGCGGTTACCGGTTTGAAGGCAAGCGCCACGACACCGGCGACAAACTGGGCTTCCTGAAGGCCACCGTGGAGTTTGCGCTCAAGAGATCTGATATGGGCAAGCAGTTCGCCGACTATCTGAAATCGCTGGATCTCTTCGCCGCCGAAGCAGTGGGCGAGAAGATTGCGTAAAAAGCAATTAGCAATTAGCAGTTGGCAATTGGGCAGACAGATTTGGCTTCGGCAAACGCAATGTGTCTTTCAGCGATTTGAGCCCTCGCGAGAATCAGCTAATTGCTATTTGCCAATTGCCAGATGCTCCTGTTCACTCCTGATTCTCAAAATCCTCATCCTGAAAGATGTAAGGCGCGGTGCGCACCAGGCGGAAGCGAACGCGATCAGCACAGGAATCGCATGGCGGAAACGCGTCTCCTCTGAGCATCACCACCTCATGAGCGCTGCGATGAGAGCGGTCATGCAGCACCTCATAAATTCCGGTCTCAATCACAGGCTGGCCGGCGTTGAAGGTTTTGCCAGTGTGTTGTTCACCTGGCGAATGGTGACGCGACCTTCCTTCACCGTTCAATTGGAACCTATGGTGGCGCAACCTGAGTTCCAGATTGGGAAGTAACTTTTTGGGAGCATGCATGAGTTTATGCGGAAAGTTATATACCCTTCCTTGAAGAGCATCACAACTTTTTTTGAGATTTACGGTTTTCTCATTCATCTTTCTGAGAATCCTGCTTGAAGTCCGCATCCTCAAGGATCCGGGTGGCGCGTCTGGCCAGCACAAAACGCACCGCCGTCCCGCAATGGACGCAACTGGGGAAACGCTCCCCTTTGAAGACGGTGGCTGAGTGATTTTCGCGATGCAGATGGTGGCGGACCGTATAAACGCCGCTTTCCGGCACCTCGTCTCCCGCCTTATAGACCTGCTCAGCCTGCGATGCGCCCTGCATTGGTCTCCGTCGTCCTCAGAGTGCCACTAGTGTACAGGACTACAGGGAAAAATCTAGCCAGTCGCGGTTGGGATCCAGCAGCAACGCGCCATGTGGCGAACGGGCAATATCCTGCGCGACTTACCGCGTGGGCATCTGCGCCTGATCGATAAGCAGGATGGGGATGCCATCGCGCACAGGGTAGATGCGTCCGCACCCGGTGCACTCCAAGGAGCTTTCATCCGCAGCCAGCGTAAGCGGCTTGCGGCACTCAGGCACTGGGCACACAAGAATATCGAGCAGTTTCTTGAGGATCATGGGAATATTGTACCCGGACGGTAAAGTCCCTTGAGGGCATCCCTTGCTGTGGTGCGGATCCTTTTACATCCTAAAACTTATTTTGATGGTAGTTTCCTTGGCCTCCGGTCCTGACGGGCACATCTCCGGCGTATAGGTCCACTGTTTGACAGCTTCGAGCGCCGCCTGGACAAGAATAGGGTGGCCGGCAACAGCATGGAAATCGCGCAGCTTGCCATCCTCGCCGATCGTAGCCACCATGCGAACCTCACCCATAATGTGGGCGATTCTGGCCATTTGAGGATAGGCGGGTTCCACGGTGTGGATCAGTTGCGCTGGTTTGGCATTCTTACAGAAAGAAAACTTGCGTGCGCCGGACGGAGGAGCAAAGACCGCTGCTTCCAACGGCATCTTGATCAGGGTGATCTTCCTGATCTCGATTTCAGGAGCGTGTGGGCGAATGAACCGGATAGCTGACGGGAGATGAATGCCGTCGACCTCCTGGTAGTCAAGAAACTGTATCTCCTGCGTTGACCATGCGCTCTTTGTCTCACGGTTGATCAGCAGATGGTTGGTCGCATCAAAGCAGTTGCGAACTTCAAGATCCTTGTCCGCGCGCAGCTTAAAACAGAGTGCACTATCCCCGTGAACATCGGCGCGTGATACGGAGCTGGGTTCAACATCTTTTGCCGGCGAAATTTGCCAGAGTTCATCGAGCCCCACAAGGAGATCGGCAAACTCCAAAACCATGTCCGGCCTGCGCCAGACATAGTATGAGCTGGCGCTGGTGACTTCAATCTGATGATAATCAGTGAACTCCAGTTCCTGCCGTGCATTCTCATGATTGTGATAAATAATCAGCGTCCCCGTGGCTTCCTGCACGCCTTTCACGGAGATGACCGCCTCAATGCGGTACGGAGCAAGTTTTGAGAGATCAGAGGTAGAGTTGAAGGAGGCCGCAAGCTCCTGTGACGAAGGCAAACGCTGAGCAGATGGACAAACCGGCAGCAGCAGAATGAACAAGGACAAGATTCGACCAGAAACGCGGAACATAGGTCAGGCATTATAGCCAGAAAGCATGCTTTTACGACCGGCTAAAAAATGGAGTCAGTGCCCGAGTGAGCGACCAGTGCCGAATGGGGGCCGACCGCAATAAGCGTGGAGTGAGTGAGGTGACCCCAACGCTTGCGCGAATGTATTTAGGTTGCGCTCACCGCAATCTGAAGTCAACTTCTATCATCATCTCGGCACTAACAGGTCGGCCAGAGCAGGTGGGTGGTTTGAATGTCCAGGTGCGGACGGTGTTGACCGCGTTCACGTCGAGACCATCGCCAGTAGGATTCAACGCCTGCGCCTCCTGCACGGTACCATTGTCCGCGATGAGGGCGTGAAGAAAAATTGTTCCCTCGTGGTGCTTGCTTCTGGCCTCTTCGCTATATGAAGGCTCCGGCGTGAAGACCGGCTTGGGCTGCTGCTCGTCATGGCAGGTCTCAATTTCTATGCTTTGGGCTGGAACGGAAAAACGCGCAGGATCCACCGGTTGATAAGAAACAGAAATATTGCGCAATTCAAGATTGGCAATGGAAGGTTTGCGAATGGTGACCCTGCGTGGAATGATGTGGCCTGCAAGTGGTGCATAATCGAAGAACTCCGTGCGGTCGTCACCGATATCCCGACGGAGGACCACCGAGCGCTCCGGATCAATGCAGTAATGCGTTTTAGCCCGAGGAGCTCCCACTCGAACCTGGTCAAAGCACACAGTTTCATGTCCGCGAATTTTCTTATGAGACATATTGCCCCAGGTTGATCTCTCTGAACTGGGGATCAAGTCTTCTTTCAACGGGTCCCAGCTCCGATCGAAGTTGGTGAGGCCAGTGGTAAATAGCGTTGCCTGGGTCTTGGGGACATAACGTTTGTCCCCGAGAGTAAGCCTGACTTCCTGATAGCCCGGCAGCGACAGCTCTACGCGAAAACGATCGTGATCACGATCGACGCGGAGCTCGCCCGTATGCTGTTTCTTTGGATCACCAGGATTGCCGACCACAGTTGCCGTAAGCGTGTATGAGCCAGCGGCAGATAGATCTACGTTTTTGTGGACAGCCTCCAGCAACTGCTCGGGAGTGGCAGGTTGTTGGCCAAAAGCAGGTGCGGCCAGGAAGAAAAAGATGAGCAAGGCTTGCCGATTCAGCACGGCAACTATCTTATCGCGGTCGATGGAGATACTTTCGTTAATCCTGGCTGATGACGAGGATTCCCTAGGATTGGGCTAACAGCAAGCTAAGTTTTAGCAGCTATTTGTCGTAATGGAGGAGCGAAAACACCTCTGTCCCTTCAAACTTTTTTCGTCCATTGAGGAAGTCCAACTCCACCACAAAGCCCAGCCCGGCGATCTCGGCGCCCAGTGATTTTGCCAGTTGCACGCAGGCATTGGCGGTGCCGCCGGTGGCAAGCAGATCGTCCACTACTACCACGCGCTGGCCTGGGCGGATGGAGTCCTTGTGGATCTCCAGCGTATCAATGCCGTATTCCAGTTCGTAACTCCACTTCACCGTTTCCGCCGGGAGTTTTCCCGGCTTGCGGATGGGCACGAAGCCGGCGTTCAGGCGATACGCCAGCGCCGGGCCAAAGATAAAGCCGCGCGCCTCAATGGCCAGCACCAGATCGATCTTTGAGTTGAGGTAGTGCTCGGAAAGCGCGTCAATGAGTGTGGCAAAGCCGACCTGGTCCTTGAGCAGCGTGGTGATGTCATAAAAAAGAATGCCGCGCTTGGGAAAGTCCGGGACTTCACGGATCAGCTTTTTGAGATGTTCGCAGTTATGCGGCACTTACCATGCTCCTTCAATGCGGAAAGTATCCAGTCCGGGCACAGGCTCGGCCGGAAGTTCTTTTACTTCATCCACTCGCGAGGCGCGCGGGCCTTCCTGCAGCCTGGCCCGCAGTGCTTGAAGTTGCTGCTCTGTGCCAATGGCCAGGCATTCCACGCTGCCATCCAGGTTGTTGCGCACCCAACCGGCCAGTCCCAGCTTGCGCGCCTCGTTATCCACAAACCAGCGGAAGCCCACTCCCTGGACACGGCCACGAACAATGTATCTCTTAGCGATCACGTCCCTCGTTCTGTCTTCCTCTTTACGGCTAAGTACCAATTGCTCTTTTGCTATGCCCGCGACAAATAGGCGCCTTCGGCCGTATCAACCTTGATCTTCTCGCCTTCATTGATGAAAGGCGGCACCTGCACGATCAACCCCGTTTCTGTCTTGGCCGGCTTGGTGACGCTGGAAGCCGTAGCCGACTTGAGGCCGGGCTCAGTTTCCACCACCGTGAGCACCACGGTCTGGGGAAGCTCGATGCCCACTGCTTTCCCGTCATAAAACTCAACTTTGATTTGCAGGTTGGCCGTAAGGTAATCCACGGCATCGCCGAGGGTGTCACGGCGAAGATGGGTCTGCTCGTAATTCTCAGTGTTCATGAAGTAAAAGTCGTCGCCGTCCTGATAGAGGAATTCCATGGGGACTTCGTCCACATTGATCTTGTCAATGGGATCGGCGGAGCGGAAGCGGTGCTCAAACATGGCGCCGGTGCGGACATTGCGCAGCTTGGCCTGGATGAAGGCGCGCAGGTTCCCCGGCGTGCGGTGCTCCACGCTGAAAACCAGATGAAGGTCGTTGTTGTGCTTAATAATCATCCCCGGACGCATCTGTGTGGCTGGAATCGCCATGGGTGAACTCTTCTCCTAAGCTAATTGATCTTGTTGTCTGGTGAGTCTGTCTGTTGTCAAAAAATGGGGGACTGCCAGCAGACACTGCGACCGCTCTCTCGAGTCCGCGCAAACTTCTGTATTGGCTTGGCGGTGGTCTCGGGTGAGAAAAGGCCGACAGGACGAACTAGAAATTTTACCGCACTCACGGCGCCTTCCGCACCTTCCGCCAGCAAGCAGGCACGGTTCTGAGCTGCCGCTGCTGGTCAATTTGGATTCTTTGGGCGATTGGAGCGATTCCGGCAGTTCTCGTCTGTCCCATAGCGCTTTAACCGACATCAAGCGGAAAAAAGTGTGGCGCAGCTTGCATGAAGACAACGTTCCCTCCGCGCTTCTTTTCTAACAATGCGCATCTGCTGCAAATTTGCCGAATGCCCAATTTTCGGGAGGAGAGCTGCCATGAAGGTCCGCGAAATTATGACGTCAGAGGGGCTTGCAACCGCCACTCTGGATACCACCCTTGCTGAAATTGCCGAACGCATGAGAGATGAAAATGTGGGCGCCATTCCCATTGTCGATGACAGTGAGAAGCTGTGCGGCATCATTACGGATCGTGACATCGTGGTGCGAGCCGTGGCTGAAGGCGAAGACCCGGGCGAGTGCACGGCGGAAGAAATCCTGAGCGGCCAGTTACATACCATTGATCCTGAAGCCGAGTTGGAAGAAGTTGCCGATCTCATGGCGCGTCACCAGATTCGCCGCCTTCCTGTGGTGGAAGACGAAGTGGTCATCGGCATGGTTTCACTGGGCGATCTCGCGGTGAAGTCTGAGGAAGATGAAGCTTCTGATGTGCTGGAAGACGTTTCTGAAGGGGTGCGCCAGCGTGAACAGGGCCGCCCGTCACAGCAGGGCAGAAGGCTGCAAGGAGATTCCCGGGGGCAGAACCGCGGCACATCGCAGCGCGGCGGCAGCGTGGATTCTCAATTCAATGCCGCGGGCCAATCATCGGGTGAAGAGGTTGCGCAAGAAGAAGCTGAATACCAGCGCCGCAGCGGTGGCCGCCATGCAGGCGGAAGCCGCGCAGAGAGCGCCAATGCGGGGCGAGTGCGCAACCAATCGCAGAGCCAGCAATCCATTGCCAATGACATTGTGGACGTGGAAGGCGAAGAAGAGCCGGACTTCCAGAATGCCGGTGGCGGCCAGGCTCGCCAGCGCGGAAACCAGCAACAGCAGGGACTGCGCGGGCGCCAAAGCGAGTCTGTCCGCGGACGCCAGAGTGGCGAATCGCGTGAGTCAAGCAGCGGCAAGCGCTCGCAGGGCATCAGCAACCGTTCTCAAAGAGAAGAGAACCAACGCCAGCAGAAGGTCACGCCCATGCGGGCTGAAGCTCGCAGCGCAGGCCGCGGCAGCAAGAAGCGCAAAGCAAGCTGAGCGCCTTTCAACCGTACGATCTGGCATCTAAGATTTTTGGGGCCTCTGCGCCTGTACTGAATGGAGGCATTCATGAACGAATATCAACGCTACGGAGACTACTCTCAACACACCGCAGAATCGTCAGGGCCCGGCGCGGGAACCATCATAGCTTCGCTTCTGGCCGGCGTAGGGATAGGGGCCGCTTTGGCGTGCCTGTTCACGCCAAGAAGCGGAAGGGACTTACGCAGCGCAATCGGTCGTGGTTACCGCAAGACGGTTGATAACGTGAGCCAGCATACGCGGGACCTGCGCGAGCACGGCAGCAACCTGCTGGGATTCGACCGCAGCACTGAGGTAGAAAAGCACTACGGCCAGGGCTAGAAGGCCTCAGTTCTGCTGTATTGATTCTTCTGCTTGTCCTGGTACCGTTCCAGGGCAAGCTGAATGAGTTGATCAATCAGATCAGAATATTTGAGCCCTGAGGCTTCCCACATCTTGGGATACATGCTGATTTGAGTGAACCCCGGCATGGTGTTGATCTCATT
>DATFDA010000357.1:0-5679 GCA_035252525.1 Candidatus Angelobacter sp.
GGACAAAATGAAGTGATTGCCTTCGCGGCCTTGGCGTCCGTTTGCGGTGAAGCAACCAGGCGGTGAGAGCAATTATGCGATAAAGCAATTACGCCAGGAGGTCGCCGACGGTTTCGTAGAGGTCCTCGCGTTCTTCGGCCCAGGAGGTGAGAGCGCGCTGGTTGAGGAACTGGCGGTTCTCCTCAAGGAAGTCGACCATCAGAGCGGGCGCAAGCAGCTCAAAGGCGCGCACGAACTGGGCGGCGGTAAGGCGCGGACTGGGAGTGAGGCGTCCGGGGACGGCTGGGGCCATGAGGTGGCGCACTTCCGCCATGGTTTCCGGTCTCTCAAGGTTGGTGCGGACAAAGCTCTGGAGTTCATGCATCAGGATGATCAGAGCACGGTCAGTCAGTTGTGTGGACATGAGGGCCAGCTTCTCCCTCCCCGCAGACGCACACTGCGGGGGAGGGCGGGGGAATGGGCTGCACGGGTAACTATGCTAAAGCATTCTTAGGCCTGAATTAGAAGGTAATTAGAGAAATTAATGAGTGTGGCGGCCAATCAATTGTAGTGCCGGCGGCCACGGCATGGGAGAGGATGACCGGAAGTGATACGCCCGATGGAACGGAGGGAGCGGATAAATCACTGTGCAGTGCACGATGATGCAGCTATTCTGCTAAGCACGTGCCCACACAGAGACTTTTACTATCGGGAATGCCGGTTGCGCTGATGGCGGCGATGGTGCTGCTGAGCGGATGCAGCCATCCTGCGGCGGAAAGTAACGGAGCCGTTCCGGAAAATGTGCCGCCTGCGGCGAATGCGAGTTCCGCTGCTGGTTCGGGCAGCTCAGAATCCGCGAACGATAATCTGGCCTTGCCGGCGGCAGTGGCACAGATTTTGAGCGCGGCGCAGCGCACAGGCTCCGTAGTGGAACGGTGCGAGTGCGGCGCGGGAAGCCGGCTGGTGGAAGCGCACATGGTGTCGCGCGATGTGGTGCAGAAGCCGATGGAAGAAGCGTTTAAAGGTATTGCTGATCACTATCCGCAGATCCGTCGGCAGGACTATGGTGATGGCCGCGTGCGCGTGAGAGACAAGCAGAGCCGGGCAGGATTGCTGAAGGTAAGAGTGAAGGAATTTCTGGTGATTGAAGACCGGCCTCCGCAGGCGTCGTTGCCGGCATTGTGGCAAACGCCGGAAGTGCAGGCTTATATGCGCAAACACCATATTCGCGTGGCAAGGTCATTGCGCGCGGCAGGCAAGGTGATCAGGACATCGCCCACGGTGATTCAAACCAGGAACGCAACCGTGGAGCAGATTCTTGATCGCATGGTGGATGGCTACCGTACGAGCAGCGGAGGGCCGCTGTATCACGCATGGGCGTATCGCGAGTGCCAGTCAAAAGCAGGGACGCTGATTGAAATCGGAGTCTACTAGCTGCGCCGTCCGGACAAAAGCTGCGCTGAACAGGCGCCGATTTAGGGCGCAGACATCAACAGATTCTGCGCGTGTGCGCGTGTTAACTAGTTTGATACTATCGCAGCGGAGGCGAATACCATTATGCTGCAAGCTGATGGCGATGCGCATGACAGTCCTGGCCAGCGGCAGCAGAGGCAATTGCACTGTCATCTCCAGTAACCAGGCCAGCATTCTGGTGGATGCGGGGATCTCCTGCCGCGAAACGCTGAAACGGATGCGCGCAGCGGGTGAAGAGCCGGAAAGACTGAAAGCCATTGTGATTACCCACGAACACCAGGACCACGTTGCCGGGCTGCAAGTGCTGGCGCGCAAGCTGCAGATTCCAGTGTTTATCACGGAGGCAACGTACCATCGCTGGCACAGGGAAAACAGAGACGCTGAAGGCAAGCCGGCCCGGCTTGAACATCTGGAACATTTTCAAGCGGGATGCAGCTTTACGGTGGCAGATATCACAGTAACGGCCTTCACCATTCCCCATGATGCCGCCGACCCCTGCGGCTTCACCTTCAGGACAGATGGCCTGAAGATGGGCGTGGTTACCGACCTGGGCTACATGTCGCCCAATGTGAAAGAACAACTGCGCCGTTGCGACGCGCTGTTGATTGAGTCAAATCATGATTTGGAAATGCTGCGCAACGGTCCTTACCCGTGGATGGTGAAACAGCGCGTGATGAGCCGCGTGGGGCATCTCTCAAACACGGCGCTGGCTGAGTTCTTTGCCAAAGACTATGACGGACACGCCAGCCAGCTTGTGCTGGGACACCTTTCTGAGCACAATAACCATCCGGAGCTGGCGCGGGAGAGCGCGTACAAAGCGCTGGATGGCAAGTTGAGCCTGTTCCAGTCGGCGACCATCAGCCTTGCCCATCAGGACAAGCCATTGCAGCCACTCACCATAGGGTGAGAACATACCTTATACTTAACCCTAGAAGGCCCGAATCCAGGGAAAGCAATGAGCAGTGTTTGCAGCGATAAAGTAATCGGGGACATACTGGCCGGCTGGCGTTATGACATTTCCGGGCTTGCGCCGGAGATGCGTGGCGACTACGAACAGCACCTGGCTGAGTGCGCCCGCTGCCATAGCCGGCAGATTCTTCATCGCACCATTGATATTGGGCTCATGATCATTGCCAGCGTCTCGGCCATTGTCTTCCTGGTGGCTTTTGGCGCTGTGCGGCATTATTCGCCCAAGCATGCTCTGGTCCTGGAGCTGATTGCGCTGGCGGGGTTCCTTTTCTTCAGTGTGGTCTGGCTGATTGTGGCCGTTGCTACCCCGGCTCCAGTGGTGGTTGCGGACGTGGCCCGCATTCACGCGCGCCGGATCCATGATCGCCTGCCCAGCAACATCCGCGAGAAGCTGCCGGAAGTGACGCAGGAATTCCTCAAAGGCAATAATCCCTGACTTGCTCATCACTGCGAAGCATAAAAATGAAGCCACCGTTATTCCGGGTGGCTCCAGTTTTAGTTTATGCGCGAAGCGTCCGCTTACTGCTGCCAGACGTAACCCAGAATGCCGTCGTCTTTGTATCCGCCGCTGAGCGCCTGTGCGTGTTCTTGAGCGCTTGCCGTCGCAAAGTGTTTGCCGTCCTTGGTATTCACCATGCGGTAAAACGGCACGGTACCAGGCTCTTGCGACGTGGCAATGTACCCTACAACTCCGCTGTTCTGGTATGTTCCCGCGCCTTCAGATGCGTTGGTTGAAAGCATGGAGTCAGAGGAGCTGGTGAGTGAATAGAGCGGAGTGGTTCCCGCAGTTTGTGACTGCATTAGGTAAGCAGCAGGACCTTCCAGCCGGAAATTACCCTGAGCGGCATTCGAGGCGCTGAACATATGCTCGTCCGAGTTGGTGCTGACAAACCTGTAGAGAGGAACTTTGGCCCCGGTTGCGCCCGCCGGAGTCGTAGCACCCGGCTGTCCCGCGCTGGCATTCACGTCAGGCGCGGTGCCGCCCGCGGTTGCAGCAGTCTGGAACTGGCCACTGGTGCGCACGTCGTTATCGCGCGTCAGGATTTGCCACTCGTAGGTCTGGCCAGGTTGCAATCCGGTGAGTTGCAGGGAATGGTCAGTGGAACCGCCGGCATGATAGGCGTTCTGCCAGTTGCCGCTCCCGGCCACGCGGTATTTTACGTGGTTGGATGCAGTCTTGCTGGTGGTCCAATGAATGGTGGCGGAGTTTCCTGTGATATTGCTGATGGTGGGACCTTGTGTGATTTGGACGTTCTTCTCTGAAGCTTGGTCCATGGTATTGGTTTGCGCCCACACCATCGCCGAAAAGAGCAGGAGCGTCAGCCCTGCCAGGGTCCATTTATACTTCATCATCTCTTCTCCAGCGGGGAACAGCAGCTAGAACCCATCATGGGAATTTTGGGACATTTCAGGACACACATCCTGCCAGCGGCAGCCTGGACTCACAGTTCCAAGGGGAGCCTCAGCAGAACTTTTCTACTTAATACTTTGGAGGAATTGCGGTCCGTGAAGGTTGCCAACTCTCATTTAAGAGCAGGCAGGGACGGGTGTCAGACCTGCAGAGCGCCAATCAATTCTGTGACTCTCTTTACCCGATGTTCCACGCACCAGCGCTGCAGCCCATCCACAATTTTTTCCGTCGCGCACGGGTCCCAGAAATTCGCCGTGCCAACCTGGACAGCAGCAGCTCCGGCCAGCATGAACTCCACTACGTCCACTGCGGTGCTGATGCCTCCCATGCCGATGACCGGAATTTCCACCGCGTGCGCGGCTTCATACACCATGCGCAGCGCGATAGGCTTGATGGCGGGGCCGCTCAGACCCGCAGTGATGTTTGAGATTCTCGGCTTGCGCGTCTCCGCGTCAATCGCCATGGCCAGGAAGGTATTGACCACAGACAAAGCATCCGCGCCGGCATCTGCGGCAGCTTTCGCCATTTGCGTAATGCTGGTGACATTGGGCGTAAGCTTTACGATCAGGGGCCGTCTTGAAGCTGATTTGCACGTGGCCACCAGCTCTTCCAGCAGCGTTCGATTGGCGCCAAATACCATGCCGCCTTCATGCGTGTTAGGGCAGGAA
The DNA here is from genome assembly GCA_035252525.1 of Candidatus Angelobacter sp. GTDB lineage: Bacteria > Acidobacteriota > Terriglobia > Terriglobales > Acidobacteriaceae > Angelobacter. The sequence goes on from DATFDA010000357.1 coordinate 4,501, forward strand.
ACATTCAGCTCATAAGCGGAAATCCCTTCAGCTTCATTCAGCATGCGAATGGTTTCAACGTATTCATCCCGTGTATAGCCGAACACGTTTGCAATCACTACTACATTTTTCTTCTGTGCCAGCTTGGGCAGCTTCTCTTCAATGAACGCGCGCGCGCCAATGTTCTGCAAGCCAATGGAGTTCAGCATGCCTGCCGCAGTTTCAAATAGCCTCGGGGGTGGATTGCCGACCATCGGCTCGCGTGACAGGCCTTTGGTTACGAATCCGCCGAGTTTTTCCAGCGTAAGAATGTCTTCAAACTCAATGCCGTAGCCAAACGTGCCGGCCGCCGCAATCACCGGGTTCTTAAACCCGATCCCGGCAAAATGAACGCTCAGGTCCGGCTTGCGCGAGAGTCCAGGCTGGTCCTTGGCCGTCGCTTGTTTCTGCTCCTGGGCCGCTATGTCCGTGGTAGCCATTGGCCTTAGTTTAAACGCTGCTCTTCGAGATGGCCATTCACCATTGGACGTTGGCCAGGTGGCCGCCGCGCACATTGACTGCTCCGGCTTCTTACTCCAGCACATCTCCGCGGGATGTTGCGTCTGCCCTTGCAGCGGAATAGTCTGGAAGTAGACGGGTCCTCTCTTTACCGCAGGAGGAGCTTATGAATTACAGCATGACGGAAGCCGAAGCTGAGTTGGTCAGAGAAATTCTTTCCCACCATCATCGTGAACTGCTGCTGGAAATTGCGCGCGCTGAGCACCATGAGTTCAAGCTCGCGCTGCAGAAGCGCGAAGAGTTGCTGAAGACAGTACTGGAAAAGCTGGCTCTGCAGCCGGCACACTCTTGATTTCGCCTCTCTGATGGTGCTCTCTGGATGATGCTCGCTTCCTGGAATTGTGGGCAGCCAGTGTTGAAATCCAGAGTTGCAGTGTGTACCTCTTCGGTCAAATTCCAGACAGAACACTTCGCCAGCGGAATATTCCAGGACAAATGGGCAACTCGTGGTTGAACTCTGATTGCTGAAAGCGGAGTGCTGCCTGTTGGCGGCTCTTCTCCGGAGCAGCGGCTCTCATCTGCTAAATTAGATATTTCTATGCTCGATCTTGCTTTTGTCCGCGAGAACCTGTCCAAAGTCGAAGAGATGCTCCGCCGCCGCGGCCAGGACCCGGCTGTGCTGGCGCGCTTCCGTGAAACCGA
>DATFDA010000358.1:0-3240 GCA_035252525.1 Candidatus Angelobacter sp.
GGCGCCCAAATCCGGCAGGGCGTTGATGATCTTTATTATTCCGAGACTGACGGTGATGAACCTGGCCGGAGCCGTCAGGGGCTTTTAAGCCCCTGCGCTGCGATATCGCTGCGATATCTAGAACGCTGCGGAGCAGAATCCCTTGAATAGAGGATCCACCGACCCCTCAATCTTTTCTGCAATTACATTGTCAAATTTATTCACCGCATCAATCAATGAGCCCACCGTGGGCGATATATCAATTTTTGTGTATGTTCCATTCTCGAAGGAAAATCCATGTCTCAGTCCGTCGGACGGTGATACATAGCTTCCAACCACTACTCCTGTATTGCTGATCTTTGATGCTTCGGCAGTGGTGTTGTCTGGCGGACTTATGTTGCTGAATACCCCATCCTTCCACATAAAAGCATGTTCAGGAGCCCCAAAAGAAACAACATAGTTTCCGACCACCACACCTTGATCGTTGATGCTGGTTGGCGTTGTCCCTGCCGTGGCTCCCGGAAATGAAAGGATGGTCAGTTTCCCATTGCGTAGCAGGTAGCCGAAGGCGGCGCCGTTGGAAACGAACCGGCCCACCACGTCACCATTAGCATTCACTCCAAAGGCTGAGGTATTCGTAGAGAGAAATCCGGGAATTTTAATTTGATGGAAGACGCCGGACTTAACCATAAAAGCGCGCGTGCCCGCAACACCGCTAACGTTGTAAGTGCCAACAATGATTCCCGTCCGGCTGATGTCCCACGCCTCCGTTCTTATTGAACCTGGAAACATAAAACTGGAGACCTTGCCTTGGTACAACAGGAATCCATGGCTCGTCGCATTGGCATCGAGATAGGAACCCACAATGGCTCCCAGATCATTGAGCGCCGTCGGGGTCGGAAGGTGGTTGGCCGGCGCTGGGAAATTCAGTGGTTGGAATGCGCATTTGCCGGTTTGGGAGAATGCAGCGGTGCCGTTAGCGGCGATGAAAAAGGCGCACATCAACAGAGAGAGAGCTTTTCTGTGGCTTTTCATAAGACGAAATGATCCTCCGGGTTGTTCTTGGGGAACATTCCCGGATGAGATGAGTTGCTGCTGGAATGGGGTGGCCACGTGTGCTGCTGAATTAATTACCTAATCATTACCTAGTATCTTTTCCGCTTGCTCAGCGATAGAACGTGGAGCAGTAGAGATGTAGCATGATGGGTCGGCTGTGTGTCGCGCCTCCGGCAGAACTCGTTTCCACAAGCACAATCTGCTAACCAGTTCACCTTGAGCCACAAAGCTCGACGAGCCGTTGCAGGCTTTGCAAACACTCTTCTGATGACAAAAACGGCGCACCCAAAAGAGGTGCGCCGTATGCCTCGACGAGTGGCAGTTTAGAGCTTTAGAAACCGGAGCCGGGCTTCTCCTGCTTGTTTGCGTTCGATTGGCGGAATGCTTCCCGCACGTCCGCCAGGAAAAGCTTGGAGTTGGAGTTTGCAGGCGCTTTGCCGGTAAGGATCTGGTTGAAGGGAATCAGGTTGCCATAATAGGTGCGCGTGGAATCGTCATCCGGTTTCACCGCGGCGCCGCTGAGGTCCAGTCCGGCAAACAGTCCTTTGGCGCGGGAGTAGACCAGAATCTTGTTCTTCATCTTCCAGTCTGTGCTGGCCTCGGCTGCACGGCCCAGAGGGCCGGCCGCAACACCGGCATCGGCGCCAAGCTTGAACTGTGAAGTGAGCAGCTCTTGCGCTCCGGCATCGCCGAGAAACACCATGACCAAGTCCACTGTCTCAAGTCCGATCTGTGCGCCCCAGCTTCCACCGGTGATGGCCAGAAATGCAGGCTGGCTCCAGCTTCCGTTGGGCAGCCGGCAGGTGGCAACGCCGCGCCCATGATTCCCGCCGATGACGAAGCCGCCCTTGACCATGTCCGGTATCACGGCAATGCATTTCGCGTCAGCCAGAACGTTCTGGGGGATGGATGAATCGGGAGCATTCATCAACTGCTTCAGGTCAGTGCCGGAATCGCGCAGCCGTTCAATGACCTGCGCCTGTTCGCCGTAAACGGTTTTTCCGTTGGCGGTTGTGGATACATGATGAGTTGAGCAACCCACGGCCAGCAAGGCCGCGAGCGACAGAAACGCGGCAAGAATACGTTGCATAGTTCCTCCTGATTGCGCGTGGGACTTCAGCCTGCATGCTTCAGGGGGGAGCAGCGGCCAGCCTGGAAAACAGAGTGTCGTTTCGTGGAGTTTGATCCGTCCCGCCAATCTCTTATGCTCCATAAGAAGGGCGGTAACGTAACGGAGTTGCCATAGAAGCGCGGCAAAGTCCTTGCTGGCAACTCACCTGCGGGCGCGGGAATCTGATGGAGAGCTTATGAAACTGAAACTCGCAACCATACTGCTGATGGCTTTTACTCTTGCTCCCGCAGGCTTTGCCCAGAGCGATAGCGGCGTTAAGCAGGACACCAAAGATGCCGCTCATTCCAGTGGCCGGGCTGCCAAGAAGACCGGGCACAAGATAAAAAAGGGCTCGAAGAAGATAGTCCATAAAGGAGCACACGCCACCAGCAAAGGCGCAAATAAGATTGAAGACAAGACCAAGCCTTCGCCCACTCCGCCTCCGCAGTAGCTGTTGGCGTGACCTGACGTTAGTACCCTCCAGCCCGGATCGCACTAGTAAGTGGTAACCGTCAAGCTTGAAGAGATTCGTAACAAGGCGCGGATTTGGTCCGGCCATCGCGTGCCCTGAGGAAAAGGCTCAGCAGGTGATCGAATGGGCGCGGAACCTTCGCACGATGCAAGAATGATTCGCCAGCATGCTGCCTAGCTGCGCGACAACGGAGCCGCCCCTGGCTGCCGGTCGTACTTGCGACAACTCCTTTACCGAATTCGCTGATATTTCGATTGACGTTGCTCCATTATCAGACTTAATATCCGCTCAGCCGCTCTTCGTCCGTGTGGCTCATGCATAAACCTGCCAAGAATACCGCGCGCAAAAACTCGGGCGAGATCACTATTCCCGACAAGCTCTATTTCCGTATTGGCGAGGTCAGCCGTCTCTGCGGGCTGCCTACTTACGTTCTGCGCTTCTGGGAGACGGAGTTCCCGCAGCTCAAGCCCCCCAAGAGCAACACCGGCCAGCGCACCTACCGCCGGGCCGATGTGGAGAACGTAGTCCGAATTAAGAAGCTGCTTTATGACGAAGGTTTCACCATTGCGGGGGCGCGCGCGCAGCTCAAAGCGGAAGGCAAAAAGAAACAGGCGCCTCTTCC
>DATFDA010000359.1:0-7016 GCA_035252525.1 Candidatus Angelobacter sp.
CGTGAAGCGAAAGAGAGTGTCTCCAGGCCGGATAGGAAAATCAACCGCGTAACGGTTCGTGCTCCCAGGAACGGATACAGAGTTGAGATTCAGCCACACACCGCCGGCTTTGCGCGCCTGAAAGGACTCAAGCATCGCTCCGGAGGCGATTGAAAACTCAAAATTGCGCGGACCAACTTGCGTGACCGGCGGCTGGGAGACGTTGGCAATGTCATACATCTCGGTCACTTTGAGGGTGGCGCCGTCTGATTCAATCTGCGCCATGCCCACGGTACCTGACAAACCGGGAACGCGCGGCACACTGTCAAACACTTGCATCTCCAAAGATGACGCCGCAGTCAATCTCTGGTCATAGTTCACTCCCTGGTGGATAACACGAACCACATGCGACGCCCCCGGCTCATTCATGGGCAATGAGAAATTGCCCATCGCATCTGATACCCCGCGGGATTCCTCCTGCATGCCTTCTTCCAAGCGCAGGAGTAATACCTGATCGCCCCCAGAGGGTTGATGAGAAGTAGCGTTGATAACACGCCCAGTTACCGCGTTGCCGGCGAATGCAGGAAGCGAAGCACAACAGAGAACCAGCATGATTGAGGTGAACCGTAAAGAAATCTTCATAAACAAAATGTCCAGGAAGGAACCGGGCGAGACAGTCGCTTGTCCCGCCCGGATTCGGTTTTGCGCGTTAAAGCGAACGCAGGAAGTTCAACAGGTTCTGCTTTTGCGTAGCGGTAAGCGAATTGTAGTTCGCAATAACACTGTTCGCTTCAGAGCCGTTGCTGGCGTGCTGCTGGATCGCGGTGATGAGGTTTGAGGTCCGGCCATCGTGCAGGAAGAAAACGCGCTGGCCGAGTCCCCACAGCGGTGCGGAGCGGAACTGGTCACCGCCGGCGCCGCCCTGGCCAACATTGTCATTCAAGCCGGAACCCATATGGTGGATTTCCAGGTCACTGAACAGATTGGCGGTTGCATTGTTCAAGCTCGGCGTGATGGAAGATGCCGAGGTGGTGAGAGACTGCGTATGGCAGGCCGCGCAACCAATGGCGCTGAAGAGCGAGCGTCCGTTGGCGATGGATGTAGATCCGCCCGGGGTAGTGGTGGAAGGAGTGGGCGGCGCTGTGAGACGCATGAACATGGCAAACTTCACCACGTCGCTCGATGTGCCCAGCGCTGTCTGGTTGAACTGGGTGTGGTCTTCCGGTGTGCCGTTGATCTTGCAGTTCGCCGGCAGACCGGTGGTCTGGCCTTCACCCGGCAGCGGACGTTCCTGCGTGAATGCCTCATTGCTGACGCCCTGCTCAACGTTGTAGGCTTCACCGGCGAAGATCAACAGCGACTTGTTCTGCGCCTTCCAGCCAAAACGAGTGATGGTGCCGTCATTGCCGTTACGGTTGAAAGTGCCGCTGGTGCCGAACGATCCGCTGTTGTTAGCAGCGTTGTTGAGCAACGTGGTTTCATCAATGTTTTCCATCAATCCTGCGCCAAATGTCGGAGTGGGGATGCGGAAAATGATGTTGCCTGTGGACTGCGCCTGGGCAAAACTGGGTTGAGCAAGGTTGCAGGCGCCCGCGTCCGTGCGGCCTGTGATGGTAAACAGATCTTCTACTCCGCCATTCGGATTGTTGGTATCAGGGTTTCCGAACTGGTCAAAGAAGAAGGGGAAGCGCACTTCGCGCACCGGCCCGGTGGAGGTGATAAACGATGGAATCGTGTTGCGAGCGCCATCGGCTGTCGCATCTGTCACCTGCGGATTCGTCCTGGGACTGGTTCCACCCGCAGCAGGCTGGGCATGGCACAATGCGCAGCCTCTGGAATTGAAGCGGGGGCCAAGGCCGGTGCCGGCTTCGATGGTGCCGGAAACCGAATCAACCTCCTTAAATGTATCCAGCGCGTCATTGAAGAAAGCCAGGCTGCCGGCCGGATTGTTGGCGGCGACGGAGGCAAGGGGACCACCGGCCGCAGCTCCAGCACGAACTCCTGGATCGGTCTGGCCAAAGGCCATTCCAGCAAAGAACAACAAAGTCAGGGTAAAGGCGAAGATGGGAAGTTTCGTCCTCGTCATTGCGAGTTCCTCCAAGATTTTCTTTAATTTTTTGGGGACACTTAGAACTCAGCCGTACTGCAGACCATTGACACACGTCTGCCAAAAGTGGACGGGAAGGTTTCCACAAGCTAAGCCGTACTGCAGACGATTAGGACTTGTCTGCCAAAAGTGAACGGGAAGGATGAACGGACCTTATGCTCCGGAATGCGCATGGTGGCAGCCAGCACACTGGGGGAGCGCGCAAAAAATACAGCAACTCCGGATTCAGAGTCAATGGATTTTAAGAAAATTCTTTTGATTTCCTAACGGTGCGCCAAACTGCGCAGGCGAGTGCTTCCATCAGATAGCAGAGATCCTCTTTTAAATGATCGTGATGGGCGTGAATTTTGTGTGCAGTCCGAGGAGTTCCAAATTGGGAATAGAGGCCGTTACCGGAGTGCATGTACCGGAAAAGCAAAGCGAGGCAGAACTCCTGGGACTGCCTCGCAAGGATTTCGCTAAAGTGAATCGAGGAACGCAAGCAACTGCTTTTTCTGCCGAGCGGTCAATGCACGAAAATTGCTGGTGACAAATGCAGCTTCACCGCCATGGCGCAGGATAGCGTCTTCGCGCGTAGCGGAAAGCAGATCATGCATCAAGCGACTCCGGGTTCGGAGCCCCCACAAGGGCGTGGTGCGGAGTTTATTGGCGGTGGTTTGTGGCCCGTTTTGAACAATCCCATCACCGGTACCCACATTGTGCAAGAGGAAATCACTATAAGGATGAATCACCTTGTTGCCCAGCGCTTCAGGGACTTTGAAGGCGCCGCCGTTGATGGCTGTGCCGGCAGGAGCGGTGGTCATGGAACTTACGTGACAAATGTCGCAGCCGACAGAATGAAAAATCTGCTCGCCTTCCTGCGCGTCCGGAGTAACGGCGAGGTCGGCATCACGTGGCGGAACCTTAGTGGAACGAATAAATGAGGCAAACTTATCGATGTCCTGCAACCCATTGGCTGGATCAGTTTCGTCCTCGATGTCCGGCACGTTGTCACACAAGGAAGTGCTATCGCTTGAGAACAGGCGGTTGGTAATTCCCTGCTCGTTGACGTACGCGTCGCCGGCAAATGAAAGAAGGCTGGCCTGCTGGTCCTTCCAGCCAAACCGGCCAACGCGTCTTTGCCCAGGCGCTTCCGCCACGGGCACCTGAACCACCTGGCCCGATATCCGGCCGTGGGTCAGCTTCGTCTGATTGATGGCAATGCTGATGAAAGTAGCGTCATCCACTGCTTCGACGAAACCGTCACCAAGCGTGCTGGTGGTTGCGCGCAATGCACGAATACTTTCCGATCGAGGAACGCGTTCCTGCGCCTGAGCACAGATGGCACGATCGTTCACCAGAGAGCGATTGGTAATCGCCGTGGAACCGTCATTCAGTGTAATGGTCGGGTTCACAAAATTTCCGTGCGCGTCGCGATGGCCCACGCGCAGTTCCGAAACAATGCTGCCTCCCCCCACCACTGGATTGGCATGGCAATCTACACAGCCGCGGGCGTTGTAGACCGGGCCTAGGCCGCCTGCAATATCATCCTCTTCCATAAACGTTTTCATGTCATCGGTGAAACTTTCATTCTGTGCCAAAACCATCCCGTTGCCCTGTACCTGGGACGCTGAGTTATCAATAGGCGTATCGAAGCCCGCCGGCGCTTCCGCAGCATTTTGGCCCATACCGGACCAGATGGAAATGCCTGCGAAAACCATCACCCTACATAAGCGTACAAATATCCGTCGTTCCATTTGGAAGTTCCTCCTGGACTTTTGTCTTAGTGATTTTGGGCGTACGACACCGTTGCGTGACGAATCGCGCTGTCCGGCAAAAAGAAACGGCGTTGGAAATGAACGTCGGTGGGTTTGAAATGCTTTCGTGTCTTTACATCAAAGCCCCGGAAGTGGCGAAAGCACTTGAGTGCTGAGGAGAGTAAACGAGGAGTTCACAAGAGTCAATCGCGCATTAGAAGATTCTTAATGCGCTTTTAGGACAGAGCGCACCGATGAACTCAAGGATTAAGTGGAAGTTTTGAGCCCAATCACTCGCGCGGTTTTCGTGGCACCAGGAGAGTTCCGACTGTGATTTGAACCGCCTCCCCGTTCTGATTGAAGGTGGTATTGCGCAGCTTGACCAGACCCTGATCAGAGCGCGACTTTGATGGACGCACATCGAGCACTTCGCTTTCGACGCGCAGTTCATCTCCCGGCCGTACAGGTTTCGGCCAGCGAAACTCTTCAAATCCCAGCCCGATGATCCCACCGGCAGGCTTGAGTTCTCCGTCCACCATCAATCGCATGGTTACCGCAGCAGTGTGCCATCCGCTCGCGGCAAGTCCGGCAAAGATGGTGTTGCGCGCAGCTTCATTGTCAAGATGATACGGCTGCGGATCGAACTCAGCGGCAAAACCTTTGATGCGCTCAGCGTCTATTCGCAGCCGTTCTGTGCCGTACACCTGGCCTACAGCAAAGTCCTCAAGATACCGTTGCTGCATGTGCACTCCTGCATGACAATCTATTGTACTGGCAATATTTATATGCGAATGCCGCCGCCGATTTGCACGGCTTCTCCGGTAATCCAGCGCGATTCATCAGAGGCAAGAAACAACGCTGCATCGGCGATGTCCGCGGCGGAACCAATCCGCCCCAGAGGCGTACGTGAAACTGCAAGGTCCGTAAACGAGTGGTCTTCACCGGTCATCGTTCGAAGCCCTTCAGTATCAGTTACGCCAGGAGAAAGCGCGTTTACGCGAATCTTTCTTGGTCCCAACTCCTGCGCGAGTTCCTGAGTAATCACATCAACCGCGCCTTTGGTTGCGGAATACACAGAGCTGCCATTAAGCGGCTGACGCGATGCAATGGAGCTGATATTGATGATGGATCCTCCACTTCCGTTCATCCGTTTGACCGCGGCCTGGGTAGTAAGCAGCAGGCCCAGGACATTGATGTCAAAGATTTTGCGATAGTGCTCCTCGTCCACCTGTTCCAGCGGTCGAAATTCATATACGCCGGCGTTGTTGACCAGGATGTCCACGCCGCCGAAGAGCTTTTCGGTTTCAGCAAAAAGCTTTTCGATGTCCTGTTTGCGTGAAACATCCGCCTGCACGGCAACTGCTTTGGCGCCGGCAGATTCAATTGCTTTGACCACGCGGTCAGCGCCTTTTTTATCGCTGGCATAGTTCACCACCACGTTCGCGCCGCTGCGTCCCAGCAGTTCCGCAATGGCCGCTCCAATCCCTTTGGACGCGCCTGTAACCACAGCCGTCTTACCCTTGAGCTTCGCCATGTTCGCCTCCTTGCATGTTGTTTAACAGTTCGATGATTATCTAACTGTCAGAGGGATCAGATTCGGGGCGCGGGAAAAGGATTCAGAGAGAAGAAGGCCAGGTCTGTGGAAATCAGCTTGATCTATAAACAGCGCGGGCGATCCATTGGGCGATCTTGGTTCCAACCGTTGCTTATTCTGACAGGCTGCGCAGTTCTTTCAAGTATTGCTTCCACGTGTCCCTGCGCAATTCCACATACATAAACTTGGAATTCCGGCGGATTTCGATCAGGCCGGCATTGCTGAGTTCCTTGAGATGGTGGGAGAGTGTAGCCGGAGTAATGGGGAACTTCCCTTTGAGCATCACGCAGGATGCTTCAGAACCGCAGGCCGCAATACGGCGCAATATTTCATAGCGGCGCGGGTCCGCCAGGGCCTTGCTGATACGGTTAAAGGAGCGCCGGTCCACGTCTCCATGATAAATGCTCGTCTTCATGCACGGCCTCTAAACACAATTGTCATGTTCAGCGCCGGGAGACGCTTAGTTTCTTTTGAAATGTTTGCTCAGTGCAAGGCCCTGCCGCTGATAAGACGATCCGATATCGGTTCCGTAGATTTTATCGGGACGCGAGCGCAGCGGAATATAAATGAGCCGTCCCATGGTCTGGCCATGCTCAATGAGGAACGGCACTTCATGGGCGCGGACTTCCAGCACTGCCCGCGTGCCTTTCACATCGCCCGCACCGTAACCGAAGCCGGGATCGAAGAAGCCGGCATAATGGATGCGGAACTCGCCGATGTCCTGATCCATCGACACCATCTCCGCCGCCCAATCCGGCGGAATGCTGACGCGTTCTTTAGAGGCAAGAATGTAAAAGTCGCCCGGTTCCAGGATCAAGCCTGGCTTACCCGGCTCATAAACTTTCTCCCAGAATTGCTCGGGCGAGTAATAGTTGATGTTGGCAAGGTCAATGACAGGCGCGTTTCTCTTTGCCTTGTAGGCCATGACTTCACCGGGTCCCTGGGCGTGCAGGTTCACAGAAAATTTGACGCTTTCCTTCCCGATGCGCGCCTTGGCCGGACTTCCCTCTTCCCCGTAAACCAGCGCCTCTTTTTTCTCGAGGTCTGCGGTCTTCCGATCAGAAGGCTTGGGGTTGCCGCGCAGAAAGCGAAGCTGGTTCAAGCTCATACCTGCGCGTACAACTACGCTGAAGGTGCGTGATGCGATCTCCGCATAGAGTCTTCCTTTGTAGCCTCCCGGAGTGGACGGCACACGCTCAAATTCCTGGCCGTAATCTGTGATGAGACGAGTAAATATGTCCAGCCGGCCGGTGCTGCTCTTGGGATTGGCGCGGGCGGAGACGTCTTCCGGCAGATCCAGTTCTTCGAGCAGCGGCACAATGTAAATGCAACCCTTTTCAAACACAGTGGTGCGCGTGAGATCCACGCGGCCCATGCTGAGCCCGAGTTCGGAAATTTTGCCTTCGACTGTGGAGTTCTGGGGGACAAAACTGGCCTGCACGCGATAGCCCACATCACCCAATCTGAGATCAAGACTGGCCGGCTGGATTTGTTGCTCAGTGATGCCGCCAAAGCTGCGGGAGGTGACGTGGCCCTTCTCGACCAGGTCACGGATTTCCTGCGAAGGAAGCATCCCGTCTTCCCGGCTCAACTCATTGGG
>DATFDA010000360.1:0-2495 GCA_035252525.1 Candidatus Angelobacter sp.
TCTTGCGCAAGCTGTCCGCCGTGCCGGGAATACAGTCAGCTTCTGTATCGGCGGCGCTTCCTCTTTCACCAATTCGGATTACTCCAATCCTTCCGGAAGGGCAGCAGGTGGTTCCGCTGGCGCAGCGGCCTTTCATCATCGTCGAAGCTACCAGTCCGAAATTCCTGGAAACCATGCATATTCCACTCCAGGCCGGACGGGCCTTCACCGATGCAGACAATGCCCAGGCGCCCAAGGTGTTGATCATTAATCAAGCGTTGGCACGGCGCTTCTGGCCGAATGAAAACCCGATTGGCAAACATGTGATGGTGGGCCGTGATGTCCCCGAAGAGGTGGTGGGAGTGGCCGCTGATGTGAGGAATCAAGGACTGGCGCAGCCGCCGCAGCCGCAATTCTATGTTCCGTATGCTCAGCTTCCGTGGCCGAACATGAACCTGTATGTGCGGACGGCGACCGATCCGCACAACATGGTTTCTGCCATTCGCAGCCAATTGGCGAGTGTTGATCCGGACCAGCCCGTGACCAACATTCAAACGGTCGACGAGTTGATGGATGGAGCGCGATCTCAGCCCAGATTCACCATGCTTGTTCTGGGCACTTTCTCCGGAACTGCCCTGGTGCTGGCCATTATTGGTCTTTATGGCGTGCTGGCCTACTCCGTGGCGCAAAGACGGCAGGAGTTGGGGATACGGATGGCACTGGGAGCCGAACGCGCAGACATTGTGCGCCTGGTGGTGAACCAGGGGATGATGCTGGCCGCGATTGGGCTTGCCTTAGGATTGCTTGGCGCGGTTTTGCTTACCCGGCTGGTCTCGAGTTTTCTTTATGACATAGGAACGCGCGACATCACGACCTATGCCCTGGCGACGCTGGTGTTCCTGGGAATTGCCCTGGCGGCCAGTTATGTGCCGGCGCGCCGCGCAACCGCGGTTGATCCGACTGAGGCGCTGCGCCACGGGTGATCAAACAAAAACTAAAGTCACTGCAAGAATAAGCTCCGGCAGAGCTTCATGTTACGAAGTACTTGTGCATTTCTCCCGCTGAAAATGCGCTTACCAGCCTGCGGGGAGATTGGAAACTCTTTACGCTTTGGAGTATAAAGAAAGGTTGACCACAATACGCTTCCCGCAGTGCAACACAGACGGAAAATGGAAAAGGGAGTATGTCCACCACCACAGTACCGCCCAAAGGATTAGAAGGTGTTGTTGCCGCAACTTCCTCCATCTGTTTTATTGATGGAGACGCCGGAATACTGGCATACCGCGGCGTTGATATCCACGATCTTGCTGATAAATCCACATTTGAAGAAACCTGCTACCTGCTGTGGCACGGGAAACTGCCCAGCCGACCTGAGCTCGACGAACTGAAGAGAAGGCTGGCTGCGGAACGCAAGCTGGATCCTGCCATTGTTAATTTGATTCGCAGCTTTCCCAAGAGCGCGATTCCCATGGAAGTTTTGCGGACCGCGGTTTCTGCGCTCTCTGCCTACGATTCTGAAGCAGAGAAGATGGATCATGACAGCAATGTGCACAAGGCCATCCGCCTGACTGCACAGATTGCCATGATTGTGGCGGACTATGATCGTATCCGCAAAGGCAAGAACGTAGTTGAAGCTGATCCCTCGCTTTCCCATGCGGGAAATTTTTTGTGGATGCTCAACGGTGAGAAGCCCTCCAGGACGGCGGAAAAGGCGCTTGACGTTGCGCTGATTCTGCACGCCGACCATGAGTTGAACGCATCCACCTTTGCTGCCCGCGTAATTGCCGCCACTCTGGCGGACATGCATTCCGCAGTCACCGGCGCGATTGGCGCGCTGAAAGGCCCGCTGCACGGCGGTGCCAATGAAGCCGTGATGAGAATGCTGTTTGAAATCGATAAGAACGGCGCCGACCCGGTGGAATTCGTCAAGCGCAGACTGGCGGATAAGAAAAAGATTTCCGGCTTTGGCCATCGCGTCTACCACACCGAAGACCCGCGCGCGACGCACCTGCGCCAGATGTCGCGCGATCTGGGCCAGGACGCCAATCCGAAGTGGTACGACATGTCCGCGACGATTGAGAAGTACATCAAGAATGAAAAGCACCTCAACGCCAACGTTGACTTCTACTCCGCCTCCACTTACACCACACTGGGGCTGGACGTGGACCTGTTCACGCCGGTGTTCGCTCTCTCGCGCATCAGCGGCTGGGCGGCGCACATCATCGAACAGCTTGATGACAACCGGCTGATTCGCCCCCGCGCGGATTACGTTGGGCCGAAATATCCCAACCGCTACATTCCGATTGAGCAGAGATAGCGGCGCAAGAACCAACCACAAAGGGTACAAAGGAACACGAAGGCTGAGCGATTCTCCAAGCTTCGTGGTGCTTCGTGCCCTTTGTGGTTTCAGCGGTAAAATATAAACATGCACCGCGTTTACCTTGACAACAATGCCACCACGCCGGTACTGCCGGAGGTGTTTGAGGCCATGAAGCCGTTCTATCTGGAGCGGTTCG
>DATFDA010000361.1:0-5878 GCA_035252525.1 Candidatus Angelobacter sp.
ATTGGCCTGCATCATCGGGACAACAACCGGCTGTTGCAGGCGCTTGAGTCTCTGCGCGATCTGGGCAACACCGTCCTGGTGGTGGAGCATGATGAGGAGACAATCCGGCGGGCGGATTACGTGATTGATCTTGGGCCGGGAGCAGGTCTGAATGGCGGAGCTTTGGTTGCCGCTGGCACACCGCATGAAATCACCAGCCAGCCGGAGTCGCTCACCGGGCAATACATAGCAGGAATACGTGCCATCAAAACCCGCTTTGAGCCGCGCGCCACCAACGGCAAAGCAATCAGTGTGCTCGGCGCGCACGAAAACAATTTGCGCAACATTGATGTGACCTTCCCTCTCGGCGTGATCACCGTTGTCACGGGCGTTTCCGGGTCAGGCAAATCCACCCTGGTGAATGACATTCTGTACAAAGCCCTGGCGCGCCAGCTTTATCGCTCGCGCGAGGAGCCCGGAGCACACAAGACAATCTCCGGCGCGGAACACATAGACAAGGTCATCCGCATTGATCAATCGCCCATCGGCCGTACACCGCGCTCCAATCCCGCAACTTACACCGGCGTGTTTACGCACATCCGTGATCTCTACGCCATGCTCCCGGAATCCAGAGAGCGCGGCTACAAGGCGGGCCGCTTCTCCTTCAATGTCTCCGGCGGACGCTGTGAGCATTGCCAGGGCGAAGGCGAACGCCGCATTGAGATGAATTTTCTGCCGGATGTTTATGTGCTCTGCGAGGTGTGCGGCGGAAAACGCTACAACCATGAGACTCTGGCGGTGAAGTTCAAAGATCGCTCCATTGCAGATCTGCTGGAGACTTCAGTCTCAGACGCGTTGCCGGTGCTGGCAGATATCCCGCAGATTCGGCAGCGCCTGCAGACCCTGGAGGACGTAGGTCTGGGGTACATCAAATTGGGCCAATCCGCAGTGACCCTTTCCGGCGGCGAAGCCCAGCGTATGAAGCTGGCCAAAGAACTATCCAAGCGGCAGACCGGCCGCACGCTTTACCTGCTGGACGAGCCCACCACCGGGCTGCATTTTGATGACGTGAGCAAACTGCTGGAGGTCATCCACAGGCTCACAGACCTGGGAAACTCGGTGATTATCATTGAGCACAACCTGGACGTGATCCGGAATGCTGACTGGATTATCGATCTCGGCCCGGAGGGTGGAGAGGACGGCGGCCGGATTGTGGGACAGGGGACGCCGGAGCAGGTTTCGAAAATCAAGAAATCTTTTACCGGCCAGGCCCTGGCTGAGCACCTGCGGAGGGCCCGCAAGTGAGTGAAAATTAAGAACAATCTGAGATTTTTTCCAGATTCAGAACAAACTTACGGGTGATGTTCGAGAATCGGGGTATCCATTCTAAAGTGTGTTCAACCTTCTCCTTATACCTGGGCACAAAGAAGGGGGTAGCGCACTTTGGCTTCCAAATCAAAGCTACCCCTTTTACTTTTTCCGCGAGAAAGTTCGAATGGTGTAAATTCGTATTGTGGGTGTTCCACCGCCAACCGATCCTAGTTTCTTTGAGCAGACCCCGCCAGAACAGGCGGCGGCACCGCCAATTCCTGTGTTTATTCCGGAGCCGCGCCGGGATCATGGCATCGATCTGGTGGATACGTTTCTGGTCTTTATTGCCGCATTTTGTGCGCTCATCTTTTCCGGATTGATCGGGACCATTATTTTTTACATGGCCCATTACCCAAGGCTTCCCGACCCGAAAGCCATTGCCAGTAACGCCCTGTTCGTGATTCCAACAGAAGTTGGGGCCTACGTAATTGTGGTTGCATTCATGGCGTTTGTGGTCTGGATACGCCACAACCAGGCATTATTTGAGGCAGTCCACTGGAACATGCCGCCGCAGCGGATTGCGCTTGCCGCTTTGGGAGGAGGCGCAGGGTTGGCGATGTTTTCGCTTATCGCGGAAACTTTGCTTCAGCGCTGGACACCCAAATCGCTCCCGATTGAGGAGTTCTTTAAGAATCCCTCATCAGGATACCTGCTGGCCGCCTTCGGCGTACTGGTTGCGCCGCTGGTAGAAGAGCTGTTCTTCCGCGGCTTTCTCTATCCTGCGCTGGCGCGCTGGACCGGCTCGATCATTGCCATCGTCATCACCGCCGCTGCTTTCGCGGCCCTGCACGGCACACAACTGGCATACTCATGGGCCCCGCTTTTGGTGCTCTTCGTGGTGGGAACTGTACTCACAGTTATCCGCGCCAGAAAAGGGTCGGTTGCCACCTGTGTAATTGTGCACATGGGCTACAACCTGGTGCTCTTCCTGGTGCTTTTTCTGCACACCGGCGGCTTCCACCACATGGAGCGCGTCTGATTAGTTTGCGGCGGGAAAAACTGATAACGTGATCACGAACAGCATGGACCATCAGGCTCGCGAACAACTGCTGCACCTGCTGGCGGTCAACTCTTTCCGCCTGGGTGATTTCACCCTTTCCTCCGGCATCAAGAGCGATTACTACATTGATTGCCGCACCACCACGCTGCATGCTCAGGGCGCAGAGCTTACCGGGCGCGTATTGCTCGATCTGTTCCGTGATCAGGGCTGGTCACCGAACGCCGTTGGCGGGCTGACCATGGGCGCCGACCCCATCGTTGTGGCCGTGGCGGTCATCAGTTCGCAAGCCGGAGCGCCTGTGCACGGTTTCCTGGTTCGAAAAGCCGAGAAAACTCACGGCATGGGACGAAGGATTGAAGGCTTCCAGGAGAAGGGCGCGAATGTGGTGATTGTGGACGACGTCTGCACCACTGGAAGCTCCACCATCCAGGCAATTGAAGCTGCGCGGGAGTTCGGATTCAAGATTCTTGGAGTTGCGTGCCTTGTCGAGCGCGAAGAAGCTGCAGGGCGTCCTGCGGTGGAAAAAGCTGCTGCGCCTGCGCCTTTTATTTCAGTTTTCAACGCAAATGAGGTCAAGAGCGCGCACGTAAAGCTCAAGCAGGCGCCGCAGACCTTCGCCTATTCCGGTGTGTGCGAAATATGTGGCCGGCCGGCAACCTCAAATGAGCCACGATTGCGCTGCGACGCACACCGAGCCTGACGGCAATTTGGTAATTTAGTAAGTTGGTAATTGGCTAATTTGAACGTTGCGAGGTCAGGCTGAAAATTACCCAATTACCAAGTCACCCAATTACCAAATGATCAAAACTCTTGAATGGACCGCGGACGGCGTCCGCTTTATTGACCAGACAAAGCTTCCCACGGAGGAAGTTTATGTTGTCTGCCACAATTACCAGGAAGTTGCTGAGGCAATCCGCAACATGATCGTTCGCGGTGCGCCTGCAATTGGCGTAGCCGCAGCCATGGGCATTGCGCTTGGCATCAAGCAATCACAGGCGCAAGAGATTTCTGCGTTGCGCAACGAACTGGGCCAGATTTGCCGCAGAATGGGCGAGACTCGCCCCACGGCCGTGAATCTTTTCTGGGCGATTCGGCGCATGCAGCAGAAGTTTGAAGAGGTGGCAGCGCAGGGAGTGCAGCAAACCAAAGTCACACTGAGTGCTGAAGCTCAGCAGATGCTGGTGGAAGACATCGCCGCCAACCAGGCCATGGGAAAGCACGGCGCGACACTGATGCCCGGTTCCGGAGGCGTGCTCACTCACTGCAATGCCGGCGCGCTCGCGACTGGCGGCTATGGCACGGCCCTCGGAGTCATTCGCGCTGCTGTGGAGGCGGGCAAACAAATTCACGTCTTTGCCGATGAGACTCGTCCCTTTCTGCAGGGGGCGCGTTTAACGGCTTGGGAACTGATGAAAGATGGAATCTCCACCACAGTAATCGCAGATAACATGGCGGGTGCGATGATGCGGCAGGGAAAAATCAAAGCCGTAGTGGTCGGCGCCGACCGCATTGCCGCCAACGGTGACGTTGCTAATAAGATCGGAACGTACTCGGTCGCCGTCCTGGCCAAAGAGCACAACATTCCTTTTTATGTGGCAGCGCCTCTGTCCACGGTGGACCTGAATACGCCCACGGGCGAGCAGATCCCGATTGAGCAGCGCTCGCCGAGGGAAGTGACGCATCACGGCGGAAAGCAGATGGCCCCAGATGGAGTAAAGGTGGAGAATCCCGCGTTTGACGTGACTCCGGCGAAGTACGTTACCGCGATTGTGACCGAGCGAGGAATCGCCAAAGCGCCCTATGACCGGTCATTGAAAGAGCTCTCGGCAGAGGCTGCGGCTATTGCACGATGACAGCCCTGACTCAGGAAGCTGCGCGCTGGAGAACTACCGCCTGGAGAGGTTCAAAGCCCTCGTCCGCCAGCGTCTTTCTAGCGGCCTGCTGGAGCGAGTTCTCGTCAGTATTTCTTGGAAGATCACAATGCCGGCGGATGACCTCTTCGCCGACCTGAATTCGCACCATCCATTTTGATTTGGCGTCGTCCCAGGAGAGTTCCACACGGTCTGCCTGCATAGCGTCCTCCTTACAGCAACTTTGCTACTTCAACATTCCATCGTCTTCAGCTTTGGGCTGACAATAAGACGCGCTTCAGTCGCCTTCTGCACGTCCTCCGGCGTTAGTCCCGGAGCGATTTCTTCCAGCACTAGCCCTTCCGGCGTCACATTGATATAAGCCAGTTCCGTGACTATGGTGTTCACCACCTTCACGCCGGTGAGCGGCAGCGTACACTTCTTCAGGATTTTCGCGGAGCCATCTTTCGTGGTGTGCTCCATGGCAATCACCACCCGGCGCGCGCCGGCGACCAGGTCCATGGCTCCGCCCATGCCTTTCACCATCTTGCCGGGAATCATCCAGTTGGCCAGGTTTCCCTGCTCATCCACTTCCATGGCGCCAAGCACGCTCAGGTCAATGTGCCCGCCGCGGATCATGGCAAATGAATCGGCGCTGGAAAAATATGCGGTTCCGGGAATCTCGGTCACGGTTTCCTTCCCGGCGTTAATCAGGTCCGGATCTTCCTTGCCTTCCACCGGGAACGGTCCCACCCCGAGCATCCCATTTTCGCTTTGCAGCACCACTTCCATTCCTTTTGGCACGTAATTCGCCACCAGCGTGGGCATCCCGATGCCCAGATTCACATAAAATCCGTCACGCAAATCCCGCGCAATGCGCTTAACGATACGCTCGCGCTTCTCCACGTCTTTCTGCTTGTCCGGTTTAACTGGTGTCGTCGCCATGGTTCCTGTCTCTGAGATGATCTTTTGTGGGCCAATGCTGCCGGTCGTTCGCCCCTTAAGCCGACTTTCTCAGTGTCCGCTTCTCAATCCGTTTTTCCTTCAGCGTACTGAGAAGAATACGCTTCACATAGATGCTGGAAACATGCACCTGATCAGGCGGAAGTTGTCCCGGTTCCACCAGTTCTTCCACTTCCGCAATGGTGACTTTGGCCGCTGTGGCCATTACGGGATTGAAATTCCGGGCAGTCTTGCGGAAAACCAGGTTACCCCAGCGGTCGCCTTTCCAGGCGTGTATGAGAGCGAAATCCGCTTTCAGCGCGCTCTCCAGCACGTGCAGCCGGCCGTTAAACTCGCGCTGCTCTTTCCCCTCGGCTACAGTCGTTCCCGCTCCGGTTGGTGTGAAGAAAGCCGGAATACCGGCACCGCCCGCGCGAATGCGTTCAGCCAGCGTGCCCTGCGGATTCAACTCCAGCACCACTTTGCCGGTAAGCACCATCTGCTCAAAAATCTTGTTTTCGCCCACGTATGAGCCAATGTGCTTTTTGATCTGGCCGGCGGTCAGCAGCTTGCCCAAACCATAGTCATCCACGCCCGCATTGTTGGAAATTGTAGTCAGGTTCTTCACGCCCTTGCGGGCAAGCGCTTCAATCAATTCTTCGGGGATTCCGCACAGCCCAAACCCACCGACCATGATGACTGCGCCATCCTGAACGTCGCGAACTGCCTCATCTGC
>DATFDA010000362.1:0-4178 GCA_035252525.1 Candidatus Angelobacter sp.
TGATGGCCGGCGCAGCCGGCATTCATGGAGATAAAAATAAGGGACTGAAGATGCTGGAAGAGGCCGGAGATGCGGGTGGCGAAACCAGCACTGACGCTCGCGTTGCTTTGGGGTTGTTTCTTCGCCGTGAGGCCCGCTACCAAGACGCGATGGAAGTTGTTCACACGCTGACTCGTGATCATCCGCGCAATTTCCTTTTTGCTTTGGAACAAGGGAACTTGCTGTTGGCATCAGGCAAGAACGGTGAGGCTGAGAAATCTGTGCGTGAGCTGCTAAGCCTCTGCAGACAAGGTAAATACCCCAATGCTCACATGGAGACGGCGTACTTCACACTTGGCCAGGCGCAACGGGCTGAAGGCAAGTTGGCGCAGGCTTTGACGGCGTTTGAATCTGCAGCAGATTCTGATACCAGCCCGCTTGATGATCGTCAAAGAGCTTTGCTGGCAGCCGGTGAAGTATCAGACATGCTGGCCAAGCGGAAGGATGCTCTGGTGGAGTATCAGTCAGCGATCGCACTCAACGGATCAAGCGAAGAAGCGCAGCTTGCGCGCAAATACCTGGACAAACCCTACAAGGGGAACTGAACCTTATCGCCCTCACACTCGTATACTAAAAAGACAGGCGCGAACAGGGCCAATAGGCAGCTTTGTTGACGGTCTTAAGAAGGAGAGAGGTATGTACTGCAATTATTGCGGCAAGGTGATTCAGGATGACGCGCATTTGTGCGCCTATTGCGGCAAGCGTGTAAGCGGAGTGATCGCGCGCAAGCGACTTGTGCGGCCGCGCAGTGGACGCAAGATCGCTGGAGTCTGCGCCGGGTTTGCAGAATATTTTGATCTCGATGTCGCCCTGGTACGTATCGTTTGGCTGGTCTGCTCACTCTTTGGACTGCTGGGCGTGGTCGCTTATGCAGCGGCCTGGATTGTGGTTCCGGAAGAGCCGCTGGCCCTGGCGGCTCCGCAGGCGGAGCCAACCAAGGTCGCAAATCTGTAACGCAGGCTGGACGCTCACGAGCTACTTTCGTGCCATAAGCTCACGGGTTTGCTGCAACATCTTCTCCGCAGCGCCTGAATTGGGGCCGCTGGGCTCCTTGTGCAGAAATGCCTGCAACTCTTGCATGGCACTCTGATACTGCTTAAGGCCGATATGCGCCTGCGCGCGCACCAGCAGCAGCACTGGATATTCCGCCGGAAGCAGCGACTGCGCCCGATCAATCTGCCGCAAGGCTGAAGCGTAGTCTTGCTTGCCGACATAAGACCTGGCCATCTCGAAGTATGCCTGCCATGAATCGGGAGCCAGAGATTCCGCGCGTTGCAGCGTCCGCATGGCTTCATCGAATTTCTGCTCTAAATTGAACGCTGAACCCAAAACCGTGTATGCCAGGGGATAATTGCCGTCACACTGGATGGCTTTTTGCAAGTCCGCGATCGCTGCCTGCGTGTTAGACGACAGATTAAGAATTCCGCGCAACGTGAGTGCATCAGCATAGTTGGGATAAAGCTCCAGCGCGCTCTCCACATGTTTGCGAGCGCCATCAAAGTTCAGCTTGGCGCTGGCCTCCTGGGCCTTTTGGAACTCATTGCGGGCCTTTTCCGGAATCCGGTACTGCGCAACGGAGACAGTATTTCCTGTGTTGCCGGCCTCCGGCTGGTTTGACAGCGGCATACGCAAGTTAATGCTGTTTTTGAAGTTGCTGACGTCTACCCGCTCCTCTACCTGGGAAACTCCGCGCATGGCCACCACGCGGTAAACTCCCTGCGGAACGGAGCCGAAATCAAATGCACCGGCGCTATTGGTGAAAGCGGAAGTTACCACCGTTCCGTTTCCGGCATCGCGCAACTCCACCTTGGTGTCCTGGAGAGGTTGGTTATTGAGTGCGTTGACTACCGTTCCATCGAGAGTTGCCGTCCCATGCCTGAATTCCGGGGAGGAGCTGTTATCACGCGCCCGCTCCATGGGATTGGCCATGAACTGGGCAAAACAAAATGGAGTCAACAAAGTGAAAGCAACTGCTAGAAGCGAAGCCCGACGAGCCATGGTTACCTGCTAATCTTGAAAGGTGAGAAGAGGGTTTCCAGGAACAGGCTGGCAGGGGACCGTATCGCGGTGTTACCTCTTGCTGCTGAAGAAGTAAGATGTGGATTAAGTACGGAAGTTGTCCCCGGCCAGAATCACCGCTGAAACTTAATTTTCACCAGCGCAGGCAACTCGCAACCATGAGCGAACTCAATCCGTTATCCTCCAGTGTGCAAATCCGGCCGGCAAAAAATATTCTTGGCTCCATTCGGCTTCCTGGCGATAAGTCCATTTCACATCGATGTGCCATGCTCGGCGCAATTGCTCAGGGAACAACGCGGCTGGGTAATTTTTCCACCGGCGCCGATTGCGCAAGCACGCTGGGGTGCCTGCAGCAGCTCGGATGCGCTGTGCGCCGTGAAGGCGCCAACGTCGAGATTGACGGCAGGGAAGAGCTGCAAAAACCAGATGCCAGTCTCGACTGCGGCAACTCCGGTTCCACCATGCGTATGCTTTCTGGAATCCTCGCCGGCCAGAACTTCGCCTGCGACATGCACGGTGATGAATCGCTTTCGCGCCGCCCGATGGCTCGCGTGATCACGCCATTGCGGCAGATGGGAGCTCAAATCAGCGCCTCTGCTGGTGACAGGCCGCCGCTGCACATCCAGGGCGGCAAACTTCATGCGATGGACTATAAAATGCCGGTAGCCAGCGCGCAGGTAAAATCCGCCGTGCTCTTTGCCGGACTTTTTGCCAAGGGTGAAACTGCGGTTGAAGAGCCTCACCGCACGCGCGACCACTCCGAGCAGGCTTTGCGTGCCTTTGGCGTTGAGCTGAGCCGGAGCCGCAACCGCATCTCGCTGCACGGAGGCCAGAAGCTGCATGCCATTCAAGCTGCGGTTCCGGGAGATATCTCATCCGCCGCGTTCTTTCTCTGTGCTGCCGCGCTCTTTCCTGATTCCAACCTGGTGATTGAGAACCTGCTGCTCAATCCCACGCGCGCCTCTCTGCTGGACGTGCTCAAGATTCTTGGCGCACGGGTGGGCGTGATCAGCCTGGAAGAGCATCACGGCGAGCTGGTCGGTACCATCAAAATCGAACATGGCAAGCTTGGCGGCATCACCATTGAAGGCGGACAATCGGTGGCGCTTATCGATGAATTGCCGGTGCTGGCCGCCATTGCACCGTATACCACGGAGGGAATTGAAATCCGCGATGCCGCTGAATTGCGCGTGAAAGAATCTGACCGCATTGCTCTGGTCGCACGCAACCTGCGCGCCATGGGCGCTGAGTGCGAAGAGCGCCCTGACGGCCTCCGCGTCCCGGGCGGGCAAACGCTGCACGGAGCAGAAATCGACCCCGGCGGCGATCACCGCATAGCTATGGCATTTGCCGTGGCGGCGCTCCGTGCCAGCGGCGATTCGCTGATTCTCGGGGCTGAATCGGCCCGCATTTCTTTTCCGGAATTCTTCACCATGCTGGAGGGCGTGGTGGAACGGTAAACTTGAGGGGATTTCTTGTTCCAGTGCGAGCTGGACCCAGGAGGCGCTATAGAGCCAATTCAGCCGAGGCGGTTTCTGTGGCGCTACAATGGCTGAGTGCACGTCCAAGCAACGATAGCTGTTGTTATTCTTGGCGCCGGGCTGCTTGCGCAATCTTCCCCACCCTCATGTCCCGCTGACCGGCCGGTGGATGACATCATCACCGAGATACACAAGCAGCAATCGAAAAAGAAGAACCACAAATTGGACCCATTGCCGGACGTCATTTGCATCTGGGGATGGTGCCGCGACCGTTCAAAGAAGGAGACGCCGCCAACCTTTCTAGGAACCGCGCCGCAACCGGAGACAGCGGGCGCAAGCGACAGCAGCATAAGTTCCAGCCGGAGGCCACAACAAGAGTGTCAGGATGCAATGGAGCTGGCGCTTGAGGCTGCTCACGACGTGGAAGTTGGGGATTACTACTTCTCTGAAAAGAACTATAACGGCGCGTTGATGCGCTACAAGAGTGCGCTTGAGGACAAGCCGCTAGATGCTGCCATTCATGTGCGGATGGGCCGAGCCTTGGAAAAATTAGGCCGGCCTCCTGAAGCAATCCAACAGTACAAGGCAGCGCAGGACCTGGCAGGGCCAGAGAAGTGGTCAGATGAAGCGACGGCAGCC
>DATFDA010000363.1:0-2138 GCA_035252525.1 Candidatus Angelobacter sp.
CCGCTCTTTGCCTGTGCCAGCAGAGAAGGCAGGATCGAGCGTTTCTTCTGCTTGTTCCTGCGTGGTCCGGTTGGCGACGAAGTTTTGTTTCGCTTGCTCTTTCGCATCCGTTGCTGGCGCTTTGCTGTTCATGGGAGCCTCTCAATTCATGCGCTATTGCTGTGCGCCTGCGGTTGCTGTGCTGGTGGGCTCAGCATTGGCTGCGGATGCCACTTGCACATCGCTTGCTACGGTTGAAGCTGGTGCACTCTCCTGCGACGGGAACACTTTTGCGATCAGCGCGTCACGTTCGCGGCGGATGATGACCGTGTCACCAACCTTCACGCGCGTGTAGAGGTCTTCGACGTCCAGCCTGGCCATGCGGAAGCATCCGTGCGAGGCCGCTTTGCCTACGGAACTGGGCACGTTAGTTCCGTGAATGCCGTAGCCCTTCAGGCTCAGTCCCATCCAGCGATTGCCCAGAGGATTGCCTTTGCCGGGCTGAACCTCCTTGCCCTTGTGCCGATACACCGGATCGACTGCGTGATTGATGATGGTGAATTCGCCGTCCGGGCTGGGCGTTGACTGCGTTCCCACGGCGATGGGATAGCTCTTGATCAGTTTTCCGTCTTCAAGCAGGGCCAGCCGACGGTCTGCGATGCTGATGATGATCTGCCGCTTGTGTTTCTCGCTTGCCTGCTGATGCGAAGGGGTTGAATTGGCCTGTGACTTGATTCCGGCATTCGGGACTATGGTTGCCGGGCTGGCGCTGGTTGGAGAGGGCGCTGGACGGGCAAGATCGGGCTTGACCAACTCCCCAAGTGTGTTATTGCTGGTTTCGCCGGCCCCCAACCGGGCAAGTTCAAGTTCCTGACGTTTTACCACCGCCTCTCTGGCTTCGGCAGCCATATACATGGCTCCAGCCAACAGGATCACCGTTACCGCAGAAGTTCTTACCGGGAGTACGAGCCGCCGCATCGTCTATCTCCTTTCCCCACACCAGGGGAAAGAGCATCGAGGCGGCCAAACTCTAAACTATTGAATTAGCGAGCTTTAGATGGGAATAGGTGGCTCTAATCTGTGAGCCCGAGACACGTTGTGTCCAGGCTGCCACAACTAAGCCTGGTGAAGTGCTGATTGGTGAGTCGGTAGAGTCCATGCGAGTTTGGGCTGATTGCCGAGTGCTGATGGCTAACTGCTATCAAAAAAATATGGCCGCCAGGTGCCATCCTGGCGGCCGGAGCGCAGTTTGATTTATAAATTCCGTCTGCTGGATGAGACACTCGCCTTTTGCGGGCGGAACAAGAATTTTCAATAATTTTTTGGTTCCCCTGGCTGAGCGCGGCCTCTCGGCGCCTGCCGGTTGGCAAGCGGGAACCAGTGTGCGAAACTCGAAAGGGGGCCTGTAGCTCAACGGTTAGAGCAGCAGACTCATAATCTGTTGGTTGTAGGTTCGAATCCTACCGGGCCCACCAAACGCGCTGAGAGGCATTTCTGACCGAGGTCCTTCGCCGCGTTGCGGCTCAGGATTCAGCTCGCGGCTGAAGCGGCCGCGAAAGGTCCCCAAGCTCAAATTCTGGCGGCCCCCCTGTAAGGCCCGCTTCACTTTGGCACATCCGCAGCTTTCCATCTAGAATGCTGGTTTTCATGTCCCCCCGCACAAAAAGGGTAGCAGGGAGTAAAACTCCGATCCGCTGCGTCATCTTTGATCTGGACGACACTTTGTATGACTGCCTGGGCCAGCGTGTCCGCCCATCGCATCGCCATGCGGCTGAAGCCATGGTGAAAGCGGGGCTGAAGGCGGATGTTGAAGCCGTATTCCGTGCGCGCATGATGGCCTTTCAAGAAGATCCCATGCTGCACCACATTGATGCTGTGGTCTGCCGGCAATTCCAGGCTGAAGATCCGGAAGCTATTACCCGCGCCGCCCGAGACGCATATTTCACCTGCCCTGTAGGAGAGCTGAGAATTTTCCGCGGAACCAGACCCTTGCTCCGCTTTCTACACTCTCGGGGCGTAAAGGTCTTTGTCGTGAGTTTTGGCGAACCTGAGATTCAGAGGGCCAAGGTGAAAGCCTTGCGCCTGGACCAGGAGCCGGCCATTGACAGGATCTTTTATGCCGATCGTGACAGGCTTCTTACCAAGGAAGCCGCGTTCAA
>DATFDA010000364.1:0-7399 GCA_035252525.1 Candidatus Angelobacter sp.
GGCTCGTCACCGTGATTGGGGAATGAACGCGAGAGCAGGTCGTCCAGATCACACTCCACCCGGTAGTGACTTATGGTGGGATCCGGCAGGTCCGCGCTCGAGAAGAGCTCGCGCAGTTCCTGTTCCGGCAGGGCACGGACATGTGAGGGATCGCGCAGGCGCTCCTCGGCGTTTAAGGCGTCAGCCTTCTCCGGAGCTGGAGCCATATCGGCGATAACAATTCGACCTCCGGGTTTGCAGACGCGAACCATCTCCTTGAGGACGATCAACGGTTGCTCAAGGTGATGAAACACGAAGCGCGAGCTGACGATGGAAAAATGAGCATTAGGATAAGGCAATTGCGTTACGTCACCCTGTTGCCAGCTCACGTTCGTGAGTCTCTGGTCATGGGCGGCGTTGCGCGCCTGTTCGAGCATGGCGGGAGTGAGGTCTATGCCTGTAACGTGGCGAACCACGCGGGCGAAGGCGCACGCCAGCAATCCGGGCCCGCAGCCGACATCCAGAACGGTGTCTTCCGGCCCGGCGCCGGCGGAGCGCACAATCAATTCGAGCGCCTTCTGGTTGCTTACACTGGGCGATTGCGAAAAGGGCACGGCCTGACGGGTGAACTGGTCAAGAATGCGCGAACCGTGTGAGTTCATGCGGTCTCCGGATGATCGGTGTGATCAGTTATTTTCTGGCTTTGATCTCTTCGCGATTCTTGGCCGCCTCTTTCGGCGCCTGCGGCTCGGTCATGTTCACAGGATCAAGAATTTCAGCAATTTCCTTTTCGCTCAGCAGGTTCTTCTCGCGGGCGATATCAATGATGGAGCGGCCCGTCTTGACTGACTCTTTCACAATTTCCGCTGCTTTGGCGTAGCCGATGTACGGATTGAGCGCTGTGGCCAGCGACACCGTACTCTGCGCGTAAAAAGCATTGCGCTGCTGATTGGCTGTAAGCCCCTTGACGCATTTTTCAGTGAAGACCTGCAGCATGTTCGTGAGAATCGTGATCGATTGCAGGACGTTGTATGCCATGGTGGGCATCATCACGTTGAGTTCAAGCTGCCCGGCCTGCACAGCCAGGGCCACGGCGGTATCGTTGCCTACCACCTGAAATGAAACCATGGCGGCGAGTTCCGGCATTACCGGGTTGATCTTGCCCGGCATAATCGACGACCCCGGCTGCAGTCCGGGCAAGTTGATTTCTGCAAAGCCGGTGTTTGGTCCGGAAGACATCAGGCGCAGGTCGTTGGATATGCGGATGATTTCGAGCGCCAGGTTGCGCAGCGAGGATGAGACCTGCGCCATACAGGCGTTGGATTGCATCGCCCAGCGCATGTCGCCAGCGGGAGTGAGCTTTTGGGCTGAGATGGCGGCGAGGTTGGCAACTGCTTTGGCGCGGTAGTCGGGATGCGTATTGATGCCGGTGCCGACGGCTGAGCCACCCAATCCAAGTTCGCGCAGCGAATCGCCTCCGTGGCGAACATCTGCTTCAGCCTTGCGCATAGCCATGCTATAAGCCGCAAATTCCTGCCCCAAGCGAATGGGCACCGCATCCTGCATATGGGTGCGACCGGACTTCATGATGTCGTGAAACTCTTTCCCCTTGGCTTCAAAGGCCGAGGCCAGATCCTGTAATACGGGATAAAGCTTTTCGAGTTCAAGCAGCGTAGCCAGGCGCATGGACGTGGGAAAAACGTCATTGGTGGATTGGCCGTAATTTACGTGATCGTTGGGATGGACGGCGTACTCGCCCAGCTTTCCACCCATAATCTCGGTGGCGCGATTGGCTATGACCTCGTTTGAGTTCATATGGAAGCTCACACCGGCTCCGGCCTGAAAAACATCCACAACAAAAGACTGGTCCCACTTGCCGTCAATCACCTCTTTCGCGGCTTTCATGATGCTGTCCGCGCGCTTATCATCAACCAGTCCAAGCTCCTTATTAGCCTGGGCAGCCGCGTACTTCACCATGCCAATGGCACGAATCAGCGTGGGATGGGCCCGCATACCGGAGATGGGATAGTTCTCCACGGCGCGCGCGGTCTGGACGCCGTAGTAAACGTCAGCGGGAATTTCTTTGATACCAATGGAGTCTTTTTCCTGGCGAAAACCGTTGCGGTCGGGAGATGTAGGCATGAAATCCTCTTGAGAACGAAACCTTTTATTATAGCGGCTAGCAATCAGCTCTTGGCTTTTGGCTCTTGGCTGGTAGCCCTTTGTTAGCTGGTAGCTGTTCCCATCAACACCAGCCATTCAGCCCATCAGCATGCCGCCGTTTACCTTCAGCACCTGGCCTGTGATGTAGCTGGCTTCGTCCGACGCGAGGAACCGGACGGCATAGGCGACTTCCATATCCGTACCGGCGCGGCCCAGAGGGATCATTTCATTGACTTTTGATTTCAGTTCCTGTGAAAGCCCTTCCGTCATGGCGGTCTCAATGTAACCGGGAGCAACGGCATTGACCGTAATGTTGCGGGAGGCGACTTCGCGCGCCATGGACATAGTGAATCCGATCAGACCCGCCTTCGATGCAGCATAATTCGCCTGGCCAACCTGGCCCATCTGGCCGAAGACGCTGCTCACGTTAATGATCCGTCCCCAGCGCTGCTTCAGCATGGAGCTGATGACGGCCTGGGTGCAGAAAAAAGCTCCGCCCAGGTTGGTCTGGAGGACGGAATCCCAGTCAGCGCGTTTCATGCGCATCAGCAGTGTGTCTTTGGTGATACCGGCGTTGTTGACGAGAATATCGATTTTTCCAAAGCGCTCCAGCGCCGATTTCACCGCAGCTTTTACGCTGTCTTCATTGCTCACGTCCATGGCGAAGGCTCCGGCCCGGCCGCCTTTGTCTTCAATTTCCTTAGCCACAGCTGCCAATTTCTCCTGGTTGCGAGCCGCCAATCCAATGTGCGCTCCGGATTCAGCCAGAGCAAGCGCGCATGCGCGTCCAATTCCCTGTGATGCTCCCGTGATGAGCGCTACGCGGCCTGTAAGTCCGGGCATGCAAGTTTCTCCTCAAGAATGCGGTAAAAAAATTATACCGACTCGGATCGAAAGCAGCTTATTCAAACTGTTCACTTCATTGCAGGAGTCTGCTCTTCCTGGGGATGCATGGCGGCAGAAAGGGTGATTACTTCATCGCGGAAGAGGACTTTCAGCAGCGGCGGAGCCACCAGGGTGGTCATAGCAGTCATGAAAATAACAAGAGCGTAGGCTTGCTCAGAAATGGCCGTCATCTGCAAGCCGACCAGGGCGACGATCAAACCGACCTCTCCACGCGGGACCATGCCAATGCCCACCTTTAACGCATGTTTCCAACCGGAGCGCAATACCGGCAGTCCGCAACCTGCCAATTTGGAGATGAACGCCAGCAGAGAAATCACAACGGCGGATAGAATCAGCTTGCGGTCAAAAACCGCCAAATTGAGACGCGATCCCATGCTGAAAAAGAAAAAGGGCGCGAGGAACTCGTTGATAGCGGCAACGCGGGGCTGAAGGTTCCAGCGCGGCGAGTATTCGGCAAAGGCCAGGCCGGCGAAAAATGCTCCGATGATGGCGGCCATTCCGATCTTTACCGCAGCGTACGAAAGTCCAATACAGATGGCCAGAGCTATTACCAGGGGCGCATCATGGGTGGACATGCGTTGCAGCCCCGGCTCCATGCGCTTCACGATACGCGGAGCGTAAAAGAGCATGACCAGCGCAAAGCCGACCGCTTCAATTGCTGTAACGATAAGCTGCGCCCAGGCGAGACCTGCAGTCGAAACCAACCCCACCACGACGCCCAGCAGGATCATGCCGAGGATGTCATCAAAAACGGCGGCGCCCAGAATGATCCGGGCCGGCAGAGTTTGCAGCACGTGCATGTCTCCGAGCACGCGCGCAGTGATTCCTACGCTGGTGGCCACCATGGCCGCGGCCACAAACGTGGCTTCATGAGCAGATCCGCGTACCAGCATCATGTAGCCGAAGCCCAGGATGAAAGGTGCCGCAATTCCCGCCAGCGCCACATAGAGTGACGTTCGCCCAACCTGCAAAAGGTCCTTTGGATTGGTTTCGAGTCCTACGGTAAACAGGAGGAAGATGGCGCCGATCTGCGCGACCGCATAGATAGCGTCGCTGGGGACCACCAGCGCAGCGCCGTATGGACCAACCAGGACACCAGCCAGAATTTCGCCCAGCACTGCAGGTACATGAAGGCGTTCAAAAATTTCGCCAAACAACTTCGCCCAAACGAAGATGAAGAAGAGTTGGAAGAGAAATGGATCTGCAGTGTGCATGGGCTCGTTACGCGTGGGCGAATAAAATCCTTACACGTTCAGATGCGGGATGCCAGCAAAATCGGGGGCTGCCTGCGAAAGCGGCAGATGGCGGCAGCTTTAGAAAGTTCAGGGCTGCAAGCCCAGAAGCAGCACTCGATTTTTCCCACAGCAACCTTCATTTCTGCCATGCTATTTCTTAACGAATCAAGGAAGGGGAAGACAGTTTCATCAGGATGTTCCGACCCAATCAAAATGCGAAAAAAGAGCAAAGATTCCACCTCTCTGCCAGGGCCAATTCCACCATTGGAGCCCTTCTTTGCGGGTTAGGGGCGGGGGCTGCCAGCGTGGTGGCGGGAGGCTATCATTGGCGAGCCCTGGTTCCGCTGGCATTTACAATTGTGCTGCTCCTGATTGCGCTGCTGTTTGGTTCCGGCGCGGGCATTCTGGGGACGTTGCTGGCTGCGACCATTTTTGCTGCATTCCTTTTTCAACCGCTCGGTAATTTGAGCGTAATGGACAGTTCGGCGCGGTCCAATCTGGGCTGGATGCTGCTGATTGGAGTGTCATTTTCTTTTCTATTTGCTCCGCCGACCTCAGGACTGCACCGGCACTAGATTTCTACGGGCTGCCGCGCATGCCGGGAACAACAGCCTCCGCATCAGGGGCATCTTAAAATTTTTCAGCATACGCAGACGCCGGAGGGCAACTTCGGCGTCGTCAGGAGTCTGCAATGGCTACGGCGCCCCAGAGCCCTGCAACCCATCCTCGATGGGCGCGGGCCCCGTTTTATTTTAATTCGGCTTCACACCTGCACCGGATTGGGCGGGAGAAAGCAATCAATCTCCAGGAACTGGTAGCGAACATCCGCACCTGCCCCGACGCGTCCATTTTCCAGCACATGTTCCAAACGCTGGAAGAGCACCATTACATTTCAGAGGGATTTTCCAACGACTTTTCCCACTGGGCGTTTGCCGCCTGCAATGAAGTGGAACTCGCGGAGCGGCTGGCCGCCATTGACATTCGCGAATTCACTTCCATTACCCCGCTTCGGGAGCGGCTGGTGCATATCATTGATAATTATCTCCAGAAAAATCCGCGTGCAGCCACGCGCACGGCCATGGAGCCGTTTTATTTCATGGCCGCCGATCTGGTCGTGGTGCCCACCCCGTACGTGGGACGGAACCTGGATGAGTTTGCCGACGGGCTGCGCAAAGTCACGGTGCACAGCATTTACTATCACTTCATTGACGCGCGCCTCAGGCTGAAATTAGATACCAACGACTTTTCCGTGTGGCTGGACCAGGAACTGAATTTGGGTGCAGCCGCGGAACGGCTGAATCGGATTGATATCTATACCTCGACTCTGGAAGGCGTGCGTCGCGGCATTCTGCGAGTAGTGGAAGCAGAAATTGCGCGTGCGTAAACAATTCCCGCTCAGGCCTGCGGCCGAAATCACTATGGTGGAGCAATGAAGGACAAGAACCTGGAACAGAAAAAAGGACCCGCAGCAAAAGAAGAAATAAAATCCGGACAGGAAAACGGAAGCAAGACAGAAACAGCGGTCACGACTGAAGTGGTGACCATTGAGGCGCCGCCGGAAACTGCCCCTCCGGGCCAGAAGGAGCGCCGCTTCCGTGATACGGACCTGCCTGCCCATTTCATTGAGCGCAGAAAGCATCCGCGAATCCAGAAAGAGCCACCACCCCCGCCAGCGCCGCCTCGCCTGGATGACTACGGGCCCATCATCGGCAAGCCGGAGCTGGATGAAATCCGTTTTCTGGCGCGTCATCTTCAGGGCAAGACGGTGAAGATGGTGAACTCCACCGCCGTGGGCGGCGGAGTGGCAGAGATACTCAACCGCCTGATCCCGTTGATGAACGAACTCGATATCCCCACCAGGTGGGAGGTCATCACGGGCGGGAACGATTTCTTCGAGGTGACCAAAGGATTTCATAATGCGCTGCACGGCGGCGACTACAACCTGACCAAGCAGATCACTGACCTGTTCATGTCATATAACGAACAGAACCGCCAGCGGATGCAATTTACGGAAGACCTCTTTGTGATCCATGATCCGCAACCAGTCGGGTTAATTCGTTCCAAGGCGGACACTCGCGGCCGCTGGATCTGGCGCTGTCACATTGATCTTTCCAACCCGCACCAGGGAGTGTGGGATTTCCTGATGCCAATGGTTCAGCAGTACGATGCGGCAATCTTCTCCGCGCCGGCATTCACCCGGCAACTCTCAGTTCCGCAATACCTTTTTTTCCCGTCCATTGATCCGCTTTCAGAAAAGAACAAGGAGCTGGAGGAAAGTTATATAGACAAGGTTTGTGACGATTTCGGTATTGATCGTTCACGGCCGATTCTGTGCCAGATTTCCCGCTTTGACCGGCTGAAAGATCCTGTTGGAGTCATTGAGTCTTACAAGCTGGTCAAGAAGTATGTTGATTGCCAGCTTGTGCTTGCCGGGGGCGGCGCCACGGATGATCCTGAAGGCGCTGTGGTGCTGCAAGAGGTGATGGATGCGGCAGGCGACGATCCTGATGTGATCATCCTCAATCTGCCGCCTTGGTCAGCGCTGGAGATCAACGCATTGCAGCGCGCCTCCACCATTATTATCCAGAAGTCGCTGAAAGAGGGCTTTGGGTTAACTGTGACCGAGGGACTGTGGAAGGAAAAGCCGGTGGTGGCGGGCGCGGTGGGGGGGATTCCATCTCAGATTGTTCACAAGCTCACTGGCGTGCTGGTGCATTCAGTGGAAGGCTGCGCTTACCAGATCAGATACCTGCTCACGCATCCGGAATTCGCCGCTCAGCTTGGCAAGAACGGGCGCGAACACGCCAAGGAAAACTTCCTGATCACGGTGAATTTAAAGCGCTGGCTGCTGCTGTTCCAGATATTGCTGGGCATGGCAAAGCCGAGCAAGACAATCTGAGACAAACCTACCGCCGATGCGCATGGAGCACAGCGAATCTGCGGCTGATGTTGTACCGCAAGCCCCCGGGGTGCAACGGAGCTGCGCTTTTAGCGATACTTAAGAGGTTTCCACTGGGTTCCGCTTTTGACGGCGAGTTGGATGGGGCGCGGCGGTCCTTTCCTGGGGATGGTTACCTCTGCCCAGAGTTCGCCACCCCGTTGTAGCCAACCGTCCG
>DATFDA010000365.1:0-26749 GCA_035252525.1 Candidatus Angelobacter sp.
ATTTGATCGTGCGTATGCGTTGAATTCTGTCCCGCAGGCCTGGGGCGTCGCGCGCGCTCTCTGGCTGGCGCGAGCGTTGCACGTTTTGATGCTGGGCCTGTTGGTAGCCCTGGTAATCACGTTTGGACTGGGCAAGGTCGCCTTTGCCGGTGTGGCGCTGGTTGCGCTGTTGCTGGCCTACGAGCACTTGCTGGTTTCCTCAACTAATCTCAGCCGCTTGAATGCAGCCTTCTTCACCATGAATGGTGTGATTTCTGTCATCTTTTTCGTGTTTGTCGCAACTGACCTGCTGCTACGCCGTTCCTGAGCCGCTCTGTCAATAATGACGGTGGATGGCGAATTTCTGGTTCTTTCGGCTCAGTAGCGCTTGCGCTACAGTGCGGGTCTTTCATCCTTTAAACTAATCTCTGCATGCGTGACCCGGTTGAACTGGAAATCTTCAAAAGCCTCTTTCATTCCATTGCGGAAGAAATGGGGGCAGCGCTGCGGCGCACGGCTTTTTCTCCGAATATTAAAGAACGGCGTGATTACTCCTGTGCTGTGTTCAATGGCGAAGGCGAGGTCGTGGCCATGGGTGATCACATGCCCGTGCATCTGGGATCAATGCCGATGTCTGTCCGTGCTGCGGTGGACAAGCTCACGCTGGGGCCGGGCGACGTTGCCATATTGAATGATCCATTCTGCGGCGGAACGCACCTGCCGGACATCACGCTGGTAGCCCCTGTATTTCTGGCGCAAAAGTCGCGACCCAAGAGCAGCAAGACCAAACTTGAGCTGAAGCCGGCGTTTTATGTGGCTTCGCGAGCGCATCACGCGGATGTGGGCGGATGTTATGCGGGGTCAATGGGGATCTGCCGCGAAATCTACCAGGAAGGCGTGCGCATTCCTCCGATCAAGCTGATCAGCGGGGGAAAAATTCAGGAAGATGTTCTGCGGCTTTTGCTGAACAATGTACGCACGCCGGAGGAGCGCAGGGGCGACCTCAACGCACAGATCGCAGCCTGTCACACAGGCGCAGAACGCCTGCAGGAAATTACGTCGCGTTATGGAATCGCGCGTGTGCGGCAGGTAATGGAGGAGTTGCAGGATTATTCTGAGCAGCTCATGCGCGCTTTCCTGAGCCGGGTCCCGCATGGACGTTATGAAGCTGAGGACTTTCTTGATGATGATGGCGCTGGTTCCGGGCCGGTGCGGATTGCGGTCGCGCTGACATTTTCCCCGCCTGCCAAGGGCAAGCCGCTGGTCACAGTTGACTTCAGCGGCAGTTCGCCGCAGGTTGCGGGCAGCATCAATGCGGTGGACGCCATCGCGTACTCGGCCTGTTTCTATGTCTTCCGCTGTCTGTTGCAAGAGGATGTTCCTGCTGCCGCGGGACTGATGCGGCCGGTGCGCATGATTGCGCCTTCGGGGACAATCGTCAACTCACGCCCTCCGGCGGCCGTGGCCGGAGGGAATGTCGAAACTTCGCAACGGATTGTCGACGTGCTTCTACGCGCGCTGGCGAAGGCTGTGCCAGATCGTGTGCCCGCAGGATCATCCGGGACAATGAACAACCTGACCATCGGCGGTATCGATGAAGGCAGCGGAGAGCCGTTTGCCTATTACGAAACCATCGCAGGCGGAATGGGCGCGCGGCCTGACCGGCCCGGCGTGAGCGGCGTGCATACGCATATGACCAACTCGCTCAACACTCCGGCTGAAGCTCTGGAGTACGCCTACCCGCTGCGCGTGACGCGATACTCGCTGCGCAAGAGCAGTGGCGGCGAAGGAAAGTTCCGCGGTGGAGATGGAATCGTGCGTGAAGTTGAGCTGCTCAGCGATGCCGATGTTACGTTGCTGGCTGATCGCCGTTCGCGCGGACCCTATGGACTCCAAGGCGGAAGTGATGGTGCTGCCGGCCGGACCGAGATCATTCATCGCGACGGGCAAAAGCAAGAGCTACCCGGCAAATGCAGCGTGCGCCTGAAAAAAGGTGATCGCGTGCGAGTAGAGTCACCCGGTGGCGGCGGCTGGGGAAATCTTCAGCCGCAAAGGACACAAAGGAACACAAGCCTGCAAAATGAGCAGGAAACTTTGTGAACCTTCGTGCCCTTTGTGGTTAAGCGTTATTGTGGCGTCGGAGTCGGCGAAGGGCTCTTCTTTCCGCCCAGGACTTTGCCCAGTATTCCGCCCAGCGGGTTCGGCGTTGGCGTGGGTTGCGCTTGCGGCTGCTGTCCTTCATTTCCGCTGACGCCCGTGTTCGGCTGCTGCTGTTTCTGCTTGCCGCCGAGCGCCCCAAGGATTCCGCTCAGCCCGCCCTGCGGCTGCTGCGCTCCGTTCTGTCCCTGGTTTTTATTGCCAAGAATCTGGCCGATGATTCCACTTGTAAACTGCCCTGGATTCTTTGTTGTCGGCAGCAGGTTCTTGAGCTTCATTTGCGCAAGCTCCTGCACGTCTGGCGCGACGGCAGGATGCTGGAACGTTCCTGTAACGATCACCGGAATCACCAGCTCGCCTTGATTATTGGCAAGCGCCGTGTTCATAAATCCGCCGATCTGAGTTCCGCCCACCTCCTGACTTAATGCTTTGTTCAGCACCGCGGTTACATGCATGTTCAGCGATTGGTCGGCCAGGTTCACCAGGCCGGTTGCCGCCAGCGTGCCGCCGTCAATTATCGCTTTGAGATTGTTGGTCTGGGCAACCCCGTTCTTCACATCAAAATTGCCCGATAGCTGCGCCATATTGGTAAAGCCTCGCGAGCCGCCGGGAACTCCCGAAGAACCGAGGAATTTTCCCACCGACGCCAACTCGTGCAGCAGGTCAACATTCATCAGCTTGCCGTTGGTCAGGTTGAGTGCGAGCTTCCCGTTCAGGCTGCGCGCAATCGCGTCTGCCGAGGTGGAACTGAACGTGGCGTTCACGTTGGAGTTCAGCAGGCCGTACAGGGTCTGCTTGAGATCAGAGACCGACGACACCAGCTTGTTGGCATCCACTTTTTCCGTCTTGAGGGCCACGGTGTAAACAGGCTGGGCCGGGCGCAGATCAATCGTGATGTTTCCGGTTTCTTTTCCGTTGTAAAGATCAGCCGTAACAGGATTGAGCCGCACCACGCCGCGATCCAGAGTAATGTTGCTGTGAACATTTGAGAGCAGCAGATCGTTGTACTTGACTGTGCCGATAGCAGCCGTTCCTCCACCGGTCATCTTGTCCAGAATGCTCCCCTGGTTTGCCGCAACGGGACGAGCCTGCGCTTCAGCTTCCGGTACGATTCGCCAGAAACTGTGTTCCACGGCGGCGCGCTTCTGCTGCGCAGGTGCGGAGGCGGTGAGCTGCTGCAGCTCCGCGACATCCACTTTGTCCGCATTCAGCGTGAATTGCACCTGCGGCGCTGCGAAGTTCTTCATCGTCAGATTGCCTGTGGCGTTCGTCTGGCCCACAGACGCGGCAAGATTGCTGAGCGTGGCTGAATTCTGGCTGAAGCCCAGGTCAGCGTTGCGTACTTGAATGGGCTTGGTGAGCGACGCCAG
This sequence comes from Candidatus Angelobacter sp., assembly GCA_035252525.1. Classification (GTDB taxonomy): domain Bacteria; phylum Acidobacteriota; class Terriglobia; order Terriglobales; family Acidobacteriaceae; genus Angelobacter. The sequence continues at coordinate 3,507 of DATFDA010000365.1, forward strand.
CTTTAAGGTGGCGTTCTGCAGTTTGCCTGTACCGCTGAATGCCAGAGCCGACATATTTTTTGTCGGGCCCTGAGCGTGCACATCCAGCGTGAGGACGCCATCGCCGTTGATATTTTCCGCCGCAGAGACGCCTGCAGCTTTCGCGATATTCAGCAGTTCCGCCACTTTGGCGTTGGGCGCGCGCAGGGTAGCGTTGATCAGGCTGTTGGGTGACGTGTATTGGCTCAGCGCGAAGTTAACGTTCACTGTGGTTGAGCCGGTGGTGGCGCTGAAGTCATTGGACTTGATCGTCTCCGGCGTCAGCGCCAGATCAATCGCGGAGATTTTCACCGGCTGCGGAATGCTTTTGCCACTGATATCAAGGTTGCGCGCGGAAAGTTGCCCATTCATGGCCGGCTTATCTGCTGCGCCTTTGGCAGTGATGTCCGCATGCACCGTGCCTTTTACATCCATACCCTGACCGAAAGCCACTCCAAAAGCCGAAGCCAGCCGCGCGGCTTCAGCAATAGACGCGTTAGACGCGGTCAGCTTTAGATCAATTTGCGAAGGGTTAGGCCGGGCATTCAGCATACCCGAAATCGTTACCGGCGTTTCGCCCAGGCGCACGTCCCCTTTGCGGATCTGGATCACGTCATTCGTCAGGTCGTCGATAAGATCGTAGTTCAATGTGATCGGATATCCCACATCGACATTCTTAATGCGCGGTTTCTGCAACTGGATGTTGCCGTTGGACGAAAGCTTGCCGCCTGAATTCTTGACCGTAGCGTCGCCCGTGACCAGCGCGTCCGTTCCGCTCAGCGCCTGCGAGTTCAAAAATTTCTGTGCCGCAGCCACGGAAACCTGATCGAGCGTCAGCTTGCCGTCAAACGGTGTGTTCAGCATGTCTGCCTGTTGAATCGGCCCGCCTTTGCCCTGAAGCATGACGGTCTGCTTGCCGCCGGCGGTTTTCTGGTCGGGCGGCAGGTGCGCCGTCACCTTCATGGAAAACTGCTTGTCCGGCGCAAAGTCGTTCACGTTTACATCAATGTGGTCATACACGGCGCGAGACTGATGTTTCTGCAAATCCGTAATGGCCACCTGCCCATCCACAATGGAGAGATTGGCCAGCGTGAGCTGACCCGCGGCAGGTTTGCTGCTGGGTTCCGGAGTAGCCGCAGGTTGAGGCGAGGGCTGCGGAGGAGCTGTCTTGGCTGACTTCGGCGGCTTGTTGCTTGCCTTCGGCGGCGAAGGTGCTGGTTGCGATCCCGCTGGTTTCGGCTCCTGCCCCAGGGTGGCAAAGTTCCACGTGCCCTGCTGGTCGCGGACAAGCTCAATGTGCGGATGGTCAAGCTCCAGCGATTTTACTTGCAGGTCTTTGTGCAGCAGAGGCAGCAGTTTGATGCTTACAGCCAGCTTCTCTGCCGTCGCAAACGGGCGATTCTGGTTGAAGCTGAACCGCGAATCTTCGCCGATCACCGGGTTCTGCACCTGGAAACACGGAGGGAAGAGGCTCAGGTGCATCTCTCCCAGCGTCACCGTGCGTCCCAGCCGTTTCTGCAGCTCTGCCTGAATGCGGTTGTGATACTGGTTTATGTCAATCACGTGCGGCACAATCAGCGCTGCCGCAATCACCAGTACAACAATCACCAGAATTGCAATTCCGAGTTTTCGCATAAATCACCCCGCATCAAGACCGGCTGCCGTGCGTACACAGTCTTCACCCACTTAGATGACAAAGCAGTTGGAAATGAGGACTTACTTAGTTCTGAAGCCGTCCTTTCCGCCGTGGTTGCACCTTAATCACCTCTGCATCCAAAGGGCATCCAGAGTGGCTTGGCCAAACTCATTGCGCAGCAGACCTTGCCGCTTCCGAGCTTGCTGTAGCCTGTAGCCCTCTCGCAGTCTTCTGAACGATTTTCTTGTGTTCTCATTCTTTGCTGCTGTATTTGACTCCGGCATCGCCGCTAATTAACAATCTGAAATAAGTTGAGTTGTTCATGCGTGCGCCCCTTCGCCAAGTTGTGGTTGAGACGGAGAGACCTGTGCGCCGACGCGTGGCAGTTGAGGATGCAGAGCTTCTGGATCTGCTCGACCGCATCCTGGATAAAGGATTGTTCCTGGGATCAGCCAATCTGCTGATGCTGGGACAGGCCAATCTCTCCGCGCCTGATATGCGCATCAGCATAATCACCTTGCATACCAATACTGAGTCCTATGGAGCCGCTCCACGCAGCTTTATTCCCGCCACGCGAATGGTCAAATGGCGTTGATGATAGGCCGCGAATGCTCCCGATCCTGGGGAGCCGGGTACAATCACTTTTGCACCTTCCTCCACGTTTCACGAGATGTTCCGGCTTCATCCTTCTTCGCCGAGTTAGATTGATCGCTTCCATTGCAGGACAGCCGCCGCCCGCTTGCTGGTTTTGTGATCGGGTCAACGTGGAACTCCACTGGGGCCAGCACCCGCGTACGAGGTAATTCGCCTGGCGCAGGTTGTTGTGATTTCGTCGATGACGCGATTGAAGGACCGTCAGCCGATAGGCGAGAGTTCTACAGAGCGCTGTGGCAATGTTGTAATCTCCCGCTTTCTTGACCTTTAGAGGGGTTAATTAGATCGTTTTCCGTTCTCTGCGCTCAGGAAGAGCGATTTGCGTTTGCGGAAAGGCTCCGGCTTGCGCAGGCCAAGGGCGATATCAGCCAGTTCCAGCAGGCGCGCGTCGCGTGACGTTCTGGAGTGCAGGTTCCATGCTGCCACTCCGTCTTCCTGGCGGGTGAGACTGGTTCTGGGAGCCACCCAGAGATCACTCTGGAGTAACGAGGTGCGGCTTGGACGTCCATTGCGGGTCTCAGCCGTATGTGATCGCTTACTCCTGGCAGTGCCGCGGTCTTCCGTGGGTTGCGGATTGCCGCGCGCTGCTAAACGGGACTTCTTCTTGGCTGGCATTGCATTCGGGCCTGACTTGAAACCTGGAATTCAGGGTTTGGTTAGTTGCAGTTTATTCCGCTTTGGACAGAATCGGGTTATGTAAACAGCCGCAGCGAGCCATATTTTTTACCGTAATTGGAGGGCTAAGATAGCATTCAGCAGAAAGCCATCAAAAACCGGCAAAAAAGCACAGCATCAGCGCTCAGCATTCAACCCCTGTACGTGGTTGTAGACACAAAGTTGATTTTTCAACTCGTCCAATCAGGCGGGCCGACTACTGAGTGATCGAGTGCGTGTCCCAAGCCGTTTCAAGGCTGAATGCTGACGGCTGATTGCTTCCTCCAGAGTGCTTTTTGCTAATTCACCCAAACCCTGCTAAACTTACGATTTCATAACCACTTATCCCACCACAGAAGAAGGTTTTTCAAACGTGCAAGGTTACACCCGCCGTCAATTGAAGGAAGACAAGTTTGTCGAAACCGCGCAGGGCGCAGCGGCCTGGACCGCAAGCCATCGCCAGCCGGTGATTTATAGCGCAGTGGCCGTGATTGTGATTGTTCTCGCAGGCCTCGGCATTTATACGTGGCGCAACAAGCAGAATAATGCAGCTAATATGGCTCTGGGCGCTGCCATGCGCGTTTCCAGCGCTGCCATTCGTCCCGCAGGCGCACCTGCGAGTCCAGAAAATAAAGACACGTATTCGAGTACAGCCGAGCGCGGCAAAGCGGCGGAAAAGCAATTCAAAACGGTAGCAGACCAGTATCCCCACACAGACGCAGGCCACATTGCCGCTTACATGGCCGGCGCATCTGCCATTGAAGCTGGTGATAAAGCTGGGGGCGAACAGCAGTTGAAGAAAGTGGCCGACTCCGGTGATAAGAACGTTGCCGCGCTGGCAAAGCTGGCTCTGGCCAACTTTTATCGCGCAAACAACCGCCTCGCGGATGCTACCAGGCTCTATAAGGACCTGGAAGACCATCCAACCGACACGGTTTCAAAATCCGCAGCCCAATTGGCGATGGCGGAGATGTATGAGGCCACAGACCCCCAGCAGGCAACCACTATCTACCAGCAAATACAAAAAGAAAATAAACCTGACAGCGCGGCCGCGCAGGAAGCCGCAGCCAAACTGAACAATGCCAAGGGCGGCCCTGGCGGACTGACGCCTTAATCGCCCGGAAAACCTGGCAGCGGAAATCTTTCCTGAGTCGTGAGCTGGTGCTCCTTGCATCCTAACGATGCGAGAGCCGCTGCTGACGCGGCTTTTGTCTAAGGCTTCAGGCAAAACCTTAAGCATGGGTTTGCATCTTTATTTCTGTCAACAAGACGAATTCTTGTGCCAATAAACGGAGGAGCACACTCGTATGAAATCTTTTTTGGCTGGACTAGGGATTGGCATTGGGTTGGGCATTCTTTTTGCGCCCATGAGCGGTGAAGAGACACGCACAAATCTGCAGCAACGCGCCGGCGACCTGGCAGACTCTGCTCGTGACCTGGTGGACCAGGGCAAGGATCGCGTACGTACCACAGTCTCCGCGATTCGCGGACAGGCAGAGCGCGTCGCCAACCAGGTGCAGAGCCCCACGGGAACAGAAGGGATATCAAGAAACCTGTAAGCATTTGGGCCGGAAGTTCGCGAGATCGGGCGGCTCGTGGTGGTGGCCGCCCCTTAACCTTGACACTCTCTCCTTAACGCCTTTATTCTCATAGGTGTATAGATCTTTCCCTGCCAGGTAAGTTCCAGGCGAGTACGAATCTCCGGAGTAGCTGTATGTTCATAAAAACAAAGGATCTTGATCTCCGGAAGTTGGAATTTGATGAAACCATACCGCCCGGAACCATAGAGTTTGGTGAGGACCTTGCTCAAACTGCGCCCCTAAGAACCACCGGACGGGCCGAGCTGCTGAAAGAGAACCGTGGCGCGCGTGAGGTGGTGGAAGATATCCGGATTGTTGGCCGGTTTGCGACCGAAATTGAGACCCATTGTGCGCGCTGTCTTGAACCGGTCGACAATACGGTTGCAGAAGAGTTTGATCTGGTATATCGCCCCCAAGGCGTGGATGCACGGGGTGATGAAGCTTCCATCAATCAGGCGGAAACCGAGATTGGATATTACCAGGGCGAAGGTTTGTTGCTGGAAGACGTGCTGAAAGAGCAGATTTTGCTGGCTCTGCCGGTAAAGCAGATTTGCAACGCGGCTTGCAAAGGTTTGTGTCCGCAATGCGGTACCAACCTCAATACGGGAAGCTGCAACTGCGTGAACACCATGGCGGATCCGCGCTGGTCAGCGCTGGAAGATATTCGCAAGAAGCTGGAACGCTAGGAACATATTAGAATTTTTAGGCGCGCTGATGCCGGTTGGCTTGGCGCACTGATCTGAAAGGGAACCTAAAATGCCAAATCCAAAACGGCGGCACTCGAAAGCGCGGACGTCACGACGTCGCGCACATGACTTTCTCGTGCCCAACTCTGTTTCCGAGTGCCCCAATTGCCATGAGCGCAAGCTCCCGCATCGCGCCTGCCCCAAGTGTGGGTACTACAAGGGCCGCGAGGTGGTGGAAGTAAAGGAAAGCTGATAAGCGCGCAAATTCGTGGAAACGGTAATTGCTGTCGATGCAATGGGATCGGACCGGGCTCCTAAGCCTGAGATCGAAGGAGCATTGCTGGCCGCTCGTCATTATCCTGGCGTGCGTGTGCTGCTGGTCGGCCCGGAAGAGCAGCTCCATCGCGAGCTGGCTGCGAACCCTGTCGCTTCCCGGACCGCGGTGGAGATCGTGAATGCCACCCAGGTGATTGGCATGCACGAAAAACCGGTTCAGGCCGTGCGGAGCAAAAAAGACTCCAGCATGCACGTGGGCTTGCGCCTGGTGAAGGAGAAGAAGGCCCTCGGCTTCGTCACCGCCGGCAATACCGGCGCCGCCATGACCGCAGCCAAGATGGTTTTGGGCACCCTGCCCGGAGTTGACCGGCCCGCGCTGGCCAACGTTTTTCCCACGTCGGCAGGCAAGCACAAGCCTTCAATTCTGGTGGATGTTGGCGCTAACGTGGATTCCAAGCCACAAAACCTGGCGCAGTTCGCCATTATGGGCGAAATCTATTTCCGGGCAATTTTCGGCGTCTCCAAGCCAACCGTCGGTCTGCTTTCCGTGGGCGAGGAAGAGACCAAGGGCAATGAAGTCACGCGCAAGGCGTTCGCGATGATGAAGGAGTTGCCGTTCAACTTCATCGGTAACGTGGAAGGTCGTGATCTTTACAACGGCCGTGTTGATGTAATCGCCTGTGATGGTTTCGTCGGCAACGTAGCCCTGAAAATCTCGGAAGGCCTGGTTGAAGCCGTGCGGTTCCTGCTGCGTGACTCTCTCAAATCAACCGTCACTTCACAAGTGGGCGCTCTGCTCGCTCGCAAAGCCTTTACTGATTTCGGCCGCAAACTCGATTACTCCGAATATGGCGGCGCGCCGCTGCTGGGCCTGAAAGGCGTGGCCATAGTCGGACATGGCCGGTCGAACGCCAACGCAATCAAGAACGCCATCCGTGTGGCCAAGCAATTTTACGAATCCGGCGTGAACGGGCGCATCGAAGAAGAGCTTGCAAACGGCCCCAGCAAACCCAAGCCTTCCAGAGAACAATTCGCATGAACCTGCCAAAACTTGCTTTTCTTTTCCCCGGACAAGGCTCACAGGCTGTAGGGATGGGCAAAGAACTGGCTGCGCTTTATCCAGTCGCGCGCCATACGTTTCAGGAAGCTGACGAGACGCTTGGCTTCTCCATTTCAAAGCTGTGCTTTGAAGGTCCTGAAGACCAGCTCAAAATGACTGAGATCACGCAGCCTGCCATTCTCACGGCCAGCGTTGCGGTTTTTCGCGTGCTGCAGGAGAAAGGAGCGGCGCCGCAGTACGTCGCTGGCCACAGCCTGGGCGAATACTCGGCTCACGTGGCGGCTGGGACTGTGGAATTTGCTGATGCTGTCCGCGTGGTCAACAAACGTGGCCGCTATATGCAGGAAGCGGTCCCCGCCGGACAAGGCGCCATGGCAGCCATTCTCGCCATGTCGCTTGAAGACCTTGAGAAGGTTTGCGCCGACGCCGCTCAGGAAGAGGTCGTCTCGCCTGCGAACATTAACTCGCCGGATCAGATTGTTATCTCCGGCGCTACGGCGGCTGTGCAGCGCGCGGCAGACTTGGCCAAAGAACGCGGCGCCAAGCGCGCGATCATCCTTCCTGTGAGTGCGCCCTTCCACTGTGCTCTCATGCAGGCAGCGCAGGACCGCCTTGCGACGGACCTCCAGTCTGCTGAGTTCAGCACTCCTGAGGTTCCTGTCATCAGCAACATTGATGCTGAGCCCAAAACTGAAGCAGCTTCCTCACGCGATGCACTCATAAGCCAGGTCACCGGCGCTGTGCAGTGGCTCGGCTGCGTGCGCAGGCTGATTGCACTCGGCGCGACTACCTTTGTTGAAGTTGGACCGGGCAAAGTTCTGACTGGGCTTATGCGCCAGATCGATCGCAACCAGACAGCCATGAACGTGGAAGACGAAGCTTCACTGCAGAAAGTTACCGGGCTGTTCGCTGCGGCAGCGAAAGACTAGAGTCGAAGCTCTCCTGCCGCTGCGCTGGAATGTTAATCTGGATGGTCCGCCATGGAACCATCTGCACTCCGCAAACTTCTTGAGCAGGTCCGCGAAGGCAGCGTCTCTCCTGATGACGCCATGTCCCGCCTTCGTCACATGCCGTTTGAAGATCTGGGATTCGCCAAGATTGATCATCACAGAAAATTACGCTCCGGCATGCCGGAGGTCATCTTCTCACGCGGTAAAACACCCAAACAGGTAGGCGACATTTTTAGAAAGCTGGCACAACATGGGGGCAATGTGCTGGCCACCAAAGCTGATCGCGCTCATTTTCAGGCGGTCAAGAAATTTGTGCGCAAGGCTGAATACCGCGAATCAGCTCACGCCATTGTGCTTCGCCAGGACGACACCATTCGAGGAAAGGGAAGCATTGTGGTGGTGTCGGCGGGCACCAGTGATATTCCGGTTGCAGAAGAAGCCCTGGTTACAGCGGAGATCATGGGCAACAAAGTCGCACACCTTTATGACGTAGGAGTCGCCGGCATTCACCGGCTGCTCTCCAATCACAATGTTTTTGACCAGGCTCGGGCAGTGATCGTATGCGCCGGAATGGAAGGCGCTTTGCCCAGCGTTGTCGGAGGTCTGGTGCGAGTTCCTGTAATCGCGGTGCCCACCAGCATCGGCTATGGAGCATCCTTCAATGGTCTTGCTGCCCTGCTTGGCATGCTGAACTCCTGCGCCTCGAACGTAAGCGTGGTCAACATTGACAATGGATTCGGCGCCGGATACGTGGCTTCCATGATTAATCAGCTCTAAATCCCGACCGGTCTGAAGCGGTTGCCTGCTGCGCACTTTTTCTTCCCAAAACGAAACGCCGGTTCCTGGGCACATGAAGGCGGTGAAATCAAGTCCTTTCCGCACCTCCCGCAATATTTTTCGAGTGCAACATTCAATCGCGTGAAAGCGTCTCATAGGCAGGTGTACAATCTGCGATAAGTAATGAGGGCCTGCGGACCTTCTGTTGGGAATCTTCTCCCGAGCCGAGGCACACATGAACGTTCACGTCAGCTACAAAGCAGGCAAGACGCCCGAAGTAGAACACGAATTCCAGAACCACATCCAGAAACTTGAACGCAGGCTGCAGGTTTTCAATCCTGACCTGGTGCATCTTCATGCCACATTGGACGAGCAGCCCGGCCAGGGCTTGAGCTTTGCCCTGAACCTGCGCCTTCCCACGGGACAGATGGCCGTCCAGAACGTGGGTGATTCCGGAGTTGCCGCCGTCAAGGCGGGCTTTACCGATCTCCTGTCTCAGGTCACGCGCCACAAGGAACTTCTTCGCGGCGACTGGAGCAGACGGCGCCGCCAGACCGGACGTGGGCAGATTATTGAACCGACTGTTCCCTTCGAGCAGACACTTGCTTCGGTTCCGCCACAGGACCGCGCCACGAATGGCGCTCCCGCCAATGTGGGAAATGATTTGGAGACCTGGCTGAACGCGAACCTGCCCAAGTTGCGCCAGTTCATTGAAGGTGAACTCCAGTACAGGACCAATGTCGGCCAGCTTCGTGAGGACCAGGTCACCAGCGAAGAAGTTTTGGGTGAGGTAATGGTGAGCGCCCTTTCTGAACAGGGCCCGGTATCGCTCTTTCTCAACGAAGAAAGCAGGCTGCAGGGGCTTGCCTTGCAGGCCATTCGGCGCATTGCTGAGGCCAACTCTGATTCCGGTGACGTCTCTCTGGATATTCCTGCGCGAATGCAGAATGTTACCGGCAGTGATGAAAACGTGCTGCAATACCACCAGCCCGACGACCAGCCGCAAGGAGAAGGGGTGATAAGCGATACCGGCATCCGCACTCCGGAGGAAATTTTTGCCGGCGAGGAGATGGTGGCCCAGCTTGATATCGTTTTGCGCGAACTCAGCGCTCCTGACCGCGAGGCGTTCGTCCTCTACACGCTGGAAGGCTTCACCATCGACGAGATTTCTCGATTATCGGACCGCCCACCCGATCAGGTCCGCAAATCCATTGAGAAGGCGCGCGCGCGGGTACAGCAGAAGCTGCCGGAGCGGAACGACTTCCGCAGCAAGTTGCTCAACCGCTCCCGCGTAGCCTGAAGCGCAGCCAGACAAATCAGGAGGAAGCATGATCACGCGTGAAGAAATTCGCCAGCTTGCGCAATTTGAATCTCCCAAAGCTTCTGCCATCAGCTTTTATTTTCAGCCGCAGACGCCTCAGGACAAGTCGCACCGGCAGGAGGCCATTCTGGTGAAGGACCTGGTGCGGGAGACTCTTCGCCGCGAGGAGCGCAACGGCAGTCACCCCGCCTTGCGGGAAGACCTCCAGCGCATTCTGCAGATTGCAGAAGGGCTGCATGGCAATCACTCGCGTGGCAAAGCCATTTTTGCCTGTCGCGGACTGGGCGTATGGCGTGAACTGGATCTTCCGGCACGGTTGGGAGAGTCGCAGATCATCGTAAATTCTCGTTTTCATCTCAAGCCGCTGGTGGCCGCGCGCAACGGCATGCCGCGCACCGGCATTGCTCTTTTCGACCGAAAAAAGTCCAGAATTTTTGAGCTGGTGGATGACGCGCTGGTGCAGAAGCCCGACCTCGAATTCGGCCCGCTTCCCAAGGTCGGCAAAAGTGACGGCTACCTGGGGTATGACGCGGGACACCGTGAACGGCACATTGAGAATGAAGTGACGGCCCACTTCAAGCTGTTTGCGGAATCACTGCTTTCGCTGATGAACCGCGACAACTGGGAAATGCTGGTCATTGGCTGTCGTGATGAGGCCTGGGCAGGGCTGGAGCCGCAACTGCACACTTACGTGAGGCAGCGGCTGGTTGGACGCTTTCTCCTCGATCCCACCGCCGCAACTCCTGAGGAGGTGCGGGAGTCCGCTGCCAGGATCGTGCACAAACATCTGTTAGAGGAACAGCAGGACTTGCTGCGTGAGGCCATTGGCCAGTCACACCGGAACGGTCGCGGGGCCGTAGGATTGCGCCACGTATTGAATGCGCTTGAGCGGCAGGAAGTGCAGGTGCTGCTGGTCTCACGCGACTTCAAATCGGAAGCCGCGGAATGCACCAACTGCGGCCATCTGGATACGCGCATGGTTTCAACATGCGCGGTGTGCGGCCAGAAGACGCGCGAGCTGAGTGACGTCTCCGATGCTCTGGTGGATCTGGCATTGCGCAACGGAGCAGAAATTCGCTTCGTTGATAGTAATCCGGAACTGGAGAAGGCTGGACGAGTGAGCGCCCTGCTGCGCTTCCGCGCCGATCAGAATACGGCGGAGAAAGTCGCCGTCTGAAATCTTTACCGCGAAGGACGCGAAGGACGCAACGGAACAAAAAGCTTTGCGTCCGTTGCGCCCTTTGCGGTAAATCACGCGAGTGAGTTCAATGGCTAAAAATGCATTTGAGGATTTCCGCATGTTCCCCGGCATCACTGAAGCCTGGGAACTTGTCCGCACTGGCCTTGTGGTGATCAAAGAAGAGCTTTACAAACTGGAGCTCTGGCACTCGTATTCCAATCCTGACGTGCCTTATTACGTTGCCATTCACATCCAGGAAAAGGGCGTATGGAAGCGCATTTCCGATCCGCCTTTCGCCAGTGGACGCAATGGAGATGAAGCTCTGCGTGACGCCATGGTATTCCTGTCGGAGAGGCTGGCGGCGTAAAATCTCCTCCCGGAGATTTGCTGGATGCTTTATTTCAAGAGTCTGCTGGCTGGTATCGCAGCCATGATCGTTGCCGAGTTCATTGTCATCGCCGGTGCAATCACGTTGCTGTTTGGTATTGGTTGGGACCCAGTGTCCTTCACCAGCACCGCGGCTGGCTTAATTATTCTTGTGCTTGCTTTCGTCGGTGGATTTTTGTGGCAATACCGGAGGCTTGCTGCTCGCGAACAGATTTCTCGAAAGCCAGCCGCCAGAAGCTAGAAGCCAGCGGCTCCGAGTGTTATTCTTCTCAGTTTTCATTTACCGCACAGTGAGGTCCTCATGAAGCGAAGAGATTTCCTTGCCGGACTGGCCGTTACTTCCGCCACGCTGGCTGCCGGACAGAACGCCAACCCAGGAAAGATGGAGTCGCCCTACAAGGTAGTGCCAAGAGCGCCCAATCCCAGAAACATCATTATCTGCGCTGCCAACGGTTACAACTATCTTGATGCCGGCTACGAAAAGCTGCGTGGAGGCGCGGACACGCTTGACGCCGTTCTTGCCGTGGTTTCCGGACCGGAAAACGATCCTAATGATGACAGCGTAGGCCTGGGCGGATTGCCCAATGAAGATGGAGTTACAGAGCTTGATTCCTGCCTCATGCATGGTCCAACGCGGCGCGCGGGAGCGGTGGGCGCGTTGCACGATATCAAAAACGCTTCTGCCGTGGCCAAAGCTGTAATGGAGCACACCGGGCACGTGATGCTGGTGGGCGAGGGAGCAACCCGTTTCGGGCTTGATATGGGATTTCCCAAAGAGAACCTTCTCACCGAGCGTTCGCGCAAAATCTGGATGCTGTGGAAAGAGACCCACTCCAATCAGGACTGGTGGGGGCCCGGCATGGCTGATCCTCGCTGGAAGCCACCTGCGCCGTTGACCAGCGCTCTGAAGGACCAGCCGAAAGGCATTCAGAAAATGTATGCCATGGCTGCCGACCTGGGCATCGCGGAAGAGGACCGAATGGATGCGATCTATAAAGTTCTTCACCCGCCCACCGGTACCATCAACTGCTCGGTGCTGAATGGAAAAGGGGAGATGTCCAGCGTGACCACCACCAGCGGTCTCGCCTGGAAAATACCGGGGCGCTGCGGCGACTCGCCCATCATTGGCGCCGGCTGCTATTGCGATCAGGACGTGGGCGCAGCCGGCGCAACCGGCAACGGGGAAGAAAATATCAAGGTTGCCGGCGCACATACCATTGTGGAAAACATGCGCCGGGGTATGTCAGCGGAAGAAGCAGGAATGGATGCTTTGCGCCGCGTCGCCCACATCTATAACAACGACATGAGCAAGCTGGCTTACGTCAGCATGTTCTACTACGTTCTGCGTCGAGATGGCACGTATGCCGGCGTTTCACTATGGGGCCAAGCCGGACCAGGCCAGCATCAACGGCGTTTCGCTGTGCACGACGGAACTAAACGTTACGAGCAGGCCAAGTTTTTGTTTGAGGGCGCGGCGAAAGACTGGCCGCCGATGCCGAAAGTGCCAAAATAGAATCTCACCGCTGATGACGCTGATTTCACTGATTCACACTGATCTATTTGGGTTGATCAGTGGAATCAGCGTTCATCAGCGGTAATCTTTTTTATGCAAATCTGACTTTCACATCCGGTCTCTTCGCCAGGTGGATGCTGTCCACGAAACGCACCTTGCCGCTTTTCCGTGTCATCACAATGGATGAAGTTCGCGTGCCTTCGCCAAAGAAGCGCACGCCTTTCATCAATGCACCATCCGTCACGCCAGTGGCGGCAAACACCAGATGATTTCCGGGCGCCAGGTCCTTCGCCGTGTAAATCTTGTTTTTGTCGGTGATGCCCATCTTCCTGACGCGTTCTTCCAACTCAGGCTTGTCGATCACCAGCCGCGCGAGAATTTCGCCGTTCAGGCAGCGCATGGCTGCGGCAGTAATCACGCCCTCAGGCGCGCCGCCACTACCCATCACACAGTGAACTCCTGTTCCGATCACAGCAGCGGCGATCCCGGCGGAAAGGTCGCCATCGCTGATCAGCCGGATCCGCGCTCCTGCCTTGCGAATGTCTTCGATCAGTTTCTCGTGCCGAGGACGCTCAAGAACAACCACCACCAGATCGGCAACATCACGGCTCAGCGCACGAGCGATGGCCTTCAAGTTGTCAGCCACCGGAGCGTCCAGATCGACTACGTTTTTGCATGAAGGCCCCACGACAAGCTTTTCCATATAGCAATCGGGCGCATTGAGCAAACCGCCTTTTTCAGCGGCAGCCAGAACGGTGATTGCACCGGGCGAACCAGTCGCACAAAGATTTGTGCCTTCCAGTGGGTCAACAGCAATGTCCACCTCGCGGAATTTGGCCCCATCCTGCCACCCAGATCCCACCTGCTCGCCAATGTAGAGCATGGGTGCTTCGTCGCGTTCGCCTTCGCCGATCACGATGGTTCCACGCATGGGCACCGTATCCATAGTCGCCCGCATGGCTTCGGTGGCCACCTTATCAGCCTTGTGGCGGTCTCCCTGACCCATGGTGTGAGCTGAGGCGATAGCCGCTTCTTCCACTACGCGCACGAATTCCAAAGCCAGCTCGAACTCCAGAATGTCGGCAATCCGTTTTGTATCTTCTCTCTTGTTCATCACCTGGGTCGCCATGGAAACCTCCGTTGTTTGAAAAGCCTCTGGACTACTGCCACTTCAGGAGCAAACACAATCGACTTTCGGACCGCTTGAACCTCTTACCTCGCGCCACATTAAAACGCGCTTGATCCGGTAATGCTTTCGCCCATGATCAGCGCGTGAATGTCATGGGTTCCTTCGTACGTCTTCACCGATTCCAGGTTCATCATGTGGCGCATCACCGGGTAATCATCTGCGATGCCGTTGCCGCCCAAGATGTCCCGAGCCTTGCGGGCGCACTCCAGCGCCATCCATACATTGTTTCGTTTGGCCATGGAGATATGCTGGTGCTGCACCTTGCCTGCGTCTTTGAGTTTACCCACCTGGAGCGCCAGGAGCTGCGCCTTGGTGATCTCGCTGATCATCCAGACCAGCTTCTCCTGGACCAGTTGGTGAGATGCAATAGGCTGGTCACGGAACTGCTTGCGGATTTTTGCATAGTTGAGCGCCGTGTCATAGCAAGACATCGCCGCTCCAATCGCGCCCCAGGCTATCCCGTAGCGCGCCTGGTTAAGGCAGCCTAACGGTCCCTTGAGGCCGTCGGCCCCGGGCAGCAAGTTCTCTTCCGGGATGTGCACATCCTGCAGAGAGAGGCCGGAGGTCACCGAGGCCCGCAATGACCATTTGCCATGCACATCGTCAGCCTTGAAACCGGGTCGGTTGGTCTCCACCAGAAAGCCGCGAATGCGATTGTTGTGCTCTTCTGATTTTGCCCAGATCACCGCCACGTCGGCGATGGTACCGGAGGTAATCCACATTTTTTCGCCGTTCAGGACATACTCTTTCCCGACCTTCTTAGCCCGCGTGCGCATCGCGCTGGGGTTGGAGCCAAAATCCGGTTCCGTCAGGCCAAAACAGCCAATTTTCTCGCCACGCGCCATCTGGGGCAGCCATTTTTGCTTCTGGTCTTCGCTGCCGTAGGCGTAAATGGGATACATCACCAGCGAAGACTGCACACTGCAGAAAGAGCGTATGCCGCTGTCACCGCGCTCCAGTTCCTGCATGATCAGCCCGTAGTCGATGTTTGACATTCCGGCGCAGCCATAGCCTTTGAGGTTGGGGCCGAAAAAACCGAGCTCGGCAATGGTTTTGACCAGCTCGCGGGGGAATCGGCCGTCCCGGTTGCAGTGCTCAATGATGGGGACGACATTCTCTTCCACGAAGCGGCGCGTAGTCTCGCGCACCAGCTTTTCGTCTTCGCTGAGCAGACTGTCAAACTCTATAAAGTCCACTCCCTTGAACTTGAAAACGGGCATAAAGGCTCTCTTCCTTATGAGGACTTGGGATTCACGCGGAGCGGCAGCACTAGCGGAGGGAACCGCCAACTCGAGCCAAACCTAACAAGGTATCAGGGTCAAGAAGGTGGGTCAACGCGCAATGAGCAACATTAGTGCGAGGCATTACTAGCGGGTCTTGAGGGGCGGCAAAGAAGAATTACTTTTTCCAATCTGCGCAAATCAGTGTCATCAGTGCGATCAGCGGTAAGGTTTAGGTCCGCTCATGCCACCGTCTGCTCCTCCGCGGCCGACAGCGGCGCCGTGATTTCCTCGAGTTCCTTGCGTTCAGCTCTCACTCCAATGGCGGCCTCCACCATGGCTGCACCCATCATCAATGCCGCACCAGCCAGGTAGCCATAGAGCAACGCTGTGCGCGATCCAGTCTGGATCAGCAGTCCAAAAATGTATGGTGCTGCCACGCCACCCACGAACGTCCCGGCAGCATAGAACACAGCGATGGCGAGTCCTCGAATTTCCAGCGGGAAGATCTCGCTCACGGTGAGATAGGCGGAACTGGCGGCGGCGGATGCTACGAAAAAGATCACCGTCCAGCAAATAGCTTGCGTGGCGGCGGTCAGTAGACCCTGATGGAACAGCCATCCGCTCACGGCCAGCAGGATTCCTGAAAGCATGTACGTGAGCGTGATCATCTGTTTGCGGCCGACGCTATCAAACCAATGCCCCAGCAGTAGCGGACCGAAGAAGTTGCCTATTGCAAACGGGAACAGATAGAGGCCGACTTTCTGCGCCGGCAGGTCATAAAACCTGACCAGCACCAGCGCGTAGGTAAAAAAGATCGCATTGTAGAAAAATGCCTGCGAACCCATCAGCGCCAGTCCCAGCAGCGAGCGGCGGCGATGGTCAACAAAAATGGCCTGCCAGATTTCGTGCAAGGGAGTATGGCGGCGAGGCCGGATGCGAATCTTCAGGCGGGGCGGCGGCAGAGTGTGAGAGGTTATCCTGGTTTCAATCTGCGCCACCACGGCTTCGGCTTCATTCTCGCGGCCATGAATCATCAACCAGCGGGGGCTTTCAGGAATTGCGTGGCGCAGAAAAATAATGATGGTTCCCAGCACTGCGCCTATCCCGAAAGCCAGCCTCCAGGCGATGCTGATCGGCAGCACCCCGGTGTCGAGCAGCAGGATCGATGCCGCCGCGCCGATGGCCGCTCCAATCCAGAAGCTGCCATTGATGATCAAATCAACCCGGCCTCGCACGCGCGCAGGAATCAGCTCGTCGATGGCAGAATTAATCGCGGAGTACTCGCCGCCGATCCCTGCGCCCGTGAGCGCCCGGAACAGCGCGTAGGAAAAGAAATTCCAGGAAAGCGCGGTCAATGCGGTGGCGGTGAGATAGAGAAGAAGCGTGACTGTGAACAGCTTCTTCCGGCCCAGGCGGTCAGTGGCGTAGCCGAATCCGAGCGCACCGATTACCGCACCCAGCAGATAGAACGTTGCACTTGCGCCCACTTGAGCGTCGCTAAGGCCGAGCGCCTCGGGTCGCTTAAGAATCGCGCCGAGCGCTCCTGCCAGCGTTACCTCAAGCCCATCCAGCACCCATGTGATTCCCAGGGCAATCACCACCAGCCAATGAAAGCGGCTCCAGGGAAGGCGATCGAGGCGCGCCGGAACATCGCTTTCGATGACTCGGGACATTGGCTTAATGATGAAGTGGCGAGGTTTTGAGGATGTCTGCTGTAAATCCTGCAATGAACAAAGGCCGCGCTGGCTGCGCGGCCCCAAGAAAATGTGGTCTCTCGCTTACGGTTGCAACTCAATCTTGTTCACGCTCATCGTGTCGCCCTTTACTGTGCCGGTCACGTTCACCCGGACGTCCTTGGGCTTCTTTTCATCAGCGATGAATTTCTTGGCCTGCTCATTACCGGCCGCGTCAAATTTCACCACTTTCTTGTCCGCCGTCAGGACGCCATAACCGCTCTTCACGCAGTCAGGCATCTGCAGGCATTCTTTCGAGTGCTTGGCGCCGAAGTCGGCTTTGCTGCCTTCTTCTTTCGCGCAGGACAGGTCCACCAGATATCCCTTCACGGTGCTGTCAGCGGCGAAAGCGCTTATGGACATGGCGGCGAACAGGATCATGACAAATTTTTTCATCGAGCTCCTCTCAGGTTTGGAGTTCCTTTTTTATATTGATTGTGTTCAGCGATGAAGGTTACACCAGCGCAACCTTTTCCTCAACAAAAACGGCTGCCCGTGGTTTGCCCTCGAAAAGGCTAAAGCTTTTCGTAGAATTCGCAGCCAGAGCACGAAATAAAGATGCCACCAGGCACGTTGCGCTCTCTATCCTTTACTCTTTTTACAATGCGAGTCGGCTTGCCGCACTTGGGGCAGTCCGTGCTCTTTGAGGTGTCCATGATCTTCTTGCGATCCGCCGTTTTGGCGATCTTGGCCATTTTCTTAATACTCTCCTGTTAATTCATTCCCTCTGGCGTGCTGCCGGCACAACTGCGCACAAAACAGGCACTTCGGGTGGGTGCGGTGTGAAACAAAAAGGGCAGAAAATCCGGGTGGGCCCGCTGCCGAACCGCAACTTACTTATTTTACAACGGTTCCCCGCCATCGCGAAAACCAGCGGTAACAAAGTGGAAGAAAGCCTGAATTCCCGCCCTCCAGGTTCCTCGTCTTGGCCCTCACCGAACCAATCCCTACCAAGCTTATTTCTTCTTTGTTAGCCTGCCTTCCGGATTCGTTGATTCCGGTTTCGCCTGCCCCTGCTGAGCTGCCGGTGAAATAGGCGGCTGCTGTAAGGCGACCAAAGCCGACGGCGGAAGCTTGTCAGCGTGCGCCAGCATCTCACTCACTTGCCACACTTCATTATCTGAGAGCATCTCGCCAAAGCCGGGCATACCTGTCATGCGAATTCCGTTCTTAACTTTCCAGTAGGTAACTCCCACGGGGTCGTCGGTTACCATTTCATCCTTTGTCAGCAACTGCGGAGGCAGAGGGAACATGCCCTTGGCTGCCTTGGTTGCAGGCTGGTTGAGTGAGCCGTGACAGAATGCGCAGTTGTCGGTATATACCTTGGCACCTGAAGTCAGGGTTTCCTCTGTAGGCTGGATGGGAGCGTTCTTAGGCGCTTCCTTACTGATGCGTGCTTTCAGCGCCATGCGGGCCATGGTTTTCTCAAACGGCATGGGCGCTGACGATGTCGCCACCGGAGCATACCCATAGCGGAAATAACAGTAGCCAATTGCGGCAGGAATTAATAAGCCAATTATCAGGCCAAAGATAAACTTGCCCACGTTTCACGCTCCTTCAAAGAGTCCGGCAAACAGCTTACTCGATACAAACTTGATTTTTCGAGAAGGAAAAATGGATTGTAAAGGAGCCAAACAAGCCCGTCTATTGCTGGAATCAATACACCGCTCGGGCTTGCACTGTCTGCTTGCTCGCCAGCAGAAACCGTTTCTCAGGGGCAGCACCACGAAGCACCACATCAGTCACATAGGCTCCTATCGCGGGCCCGTGCTTGAATCCATGGCCCGAACCACCGCCCACCAGCCAAACGTTTTTGAAATCAGGATGGCGGTCAATGAGAAAGTCACCGTTCCAGGTGTTTTCATACTGGCACACCCGCGTTTCCAGAATTGGGGAGTTGGCAAGGCGCGGAACATGCTTGCTGAGGAACGCCCGCAGGCGAGAGATGGATTCTGTAGAAACGACTCTCTCCTCGGAATCCGGATCAATGGCCGGACCGTGCCGGTCAAAGGCAATTTTGTAGCCGTGACCTTCAATTTCAGGCAAACCATAGGGAATCTGGGGGTGCTGATGGTTCAGCCATACCGGCATTCTGGGCGGCCGAAAGCTGTTGTCTCCCGGAGGCGGCCCGAGGAAAAAGATCTCCTGCCGCGTGGGGAAGATAAGATCTTTCAGCAGCGCAGGGAACACCTTGGGCAGCCAGGGGCCACAAGCAAAAACAAAATGGCCGCCGGAGATCGATTCTCCGTCTGCCGTTTTGATGTTGCGCAATTCTCCGGCTCCCTCCGGTGACAAGGTCTGAGCGTGAGTGCAGGGGACGCCAGATTTCTCAAGTTGAAAAACCAGCAAGCGGACCGCGCGGCGTGCCATGAGCAATCCGCTTTCCGGCTCCAGCAAGCCCCAGGTGACGTCATCAAACTTCAGTTCCGGATAGCGTTGCCGCATCGCAGCAGCATCAAGCTGCTGGTAGTGGACGCGATTCCGCCGGAACACCTCCAGCATGCCCTTGCTGTACTCATCTGTATCATTGCTGAGCCACAGCACTCCTGTGCGATGCAGCAGTTCCGAATCAACTTGCAACTCCAACTCTTCCCACAAGGGCAGTGATTGTTGCGCCCAGCGGGTATAGAGCTCGTCAGGGCCGTAGCCCATGCGGATGACGCGCGTCTCTCCTCCGGAACTGGAGCGGCTGTTGCCGGGACCATAAGCATCTACCAGGGCCACCTCTTCACCGGCCTGATGCAACGATCGCGCAATCCAGGCTCCGAATACGCCTGCTCCAATCACGACGAAATCGTAAGTCTTCTTCATGCCTTGCTGCACATTGCGCGTTCGTAAACCAGTTTGGCTGTCACCAGATCTTGCAGGGCACAGCCTACGCTCTTGAACAGGGTGATGTCATCGGCTCCGGTTCGTACCCATTTTTTGCCGCTGAGCATCTCATGCAAGTCGGCCATGACGTCAGCTTTCTGGATCACGCCTTCTCTCAATGGGATCATCAGGTCGCCAGCCTCGGCCCACGCTCCCTCATATGTGTCCACCAGCACTCGCGAGCACAGCACAGTTTCACTATCAACTTCGCGTGACTCAGGCTGAAACGCGCCAATCACATTCAGGTGCATTCCTGGCTTGAGCCAGCGGCCATCAAAAACCGGGACGCGCGAAGTTGTGCAGGTGCAGACCACGTCAGATTGGCGAACGCAGCTCTCCGCGTCAGCCGGGTCAATTTGCACGCGGT
Source organism: Candidatus Angelobacter sp. (assembly GCA_035252525.1). Lineage (GTDB taxonomy): Bacteria > Acidobacteriota > Terriglobia > Terriglobales > Acidobacteriaceae > Angelobacter. The sequence continues at coordinate 23,582 of DATFDA010000365.1, forward strand.
AGCGATCACTCATGGTTTGGCAGAACTGCTGCGCATCGTTCTTTCCTGAGCCGCAGACACGCATGCGGGTGAAGTTTCGAATATGCGGCAGAACGGCAATGTGAGCTTCCGCCTGGCGTCCTGTGCCAAAGATGCCGAGTGTCCGCGCATCTGAGCGTGCGAGTACGCCGGTGACCACTGCTGATGTCGCTGCCGTGCGCAGGTCGGTAAGCCAGTTTGCTTCCATGCGCGCCAGCGCCATGCCAGTGCACGGATCAATCAGCTCATAGGTTGCATTTACTCCTCTCCCGCGCGTAACGGCTACGGTCTTAATTCCGGCCACATTTAGAAAACTGTCATAGGCGGGCATCACCAGCAGGACACCCTGGTCAGGCAAGGCCAGAGAAGAGCGAACGGGCATCTCCAGGGTTTGAGAAAAATCGCGAGCGAAGGCCGTGCGCAGAGCGTCGATCACCGCATCCACTCCGGCGAATTCTTTTACCTGATCTTCAGTGAGCGATAGCATCACGTTCTGTTGCAGGCACGCTGGACGCGCCAAATTCCGCGCGGTACCACTCGACGGTACGGCGCAGCCCTTCCTTGAAATCAACCAGTGTCTTATATCCCATGGCCGATGCTGCCTGAGAAGTATCAGCCAGCGAGTCACGCACGTCACCCGCGCGCGAAGGAGCAAATAAAGCCGGCTTGCTGAATCCGGTGAGCTCCTTGAGCAATTCGTACATCTCCAGCAGGCTGAATCTTTCTCCCGCGGCAACGTTGAACGCCTTACCGTTCACCCGCTCGGCCGGAGCTTTGCAAGCCAGCAGGTTGGCTGAGACTACATTTTCAATGTAGGTGAAATCCCGGCTCTGGCGGCCATCACCAAAGATGGTGGGTTGCTCCTGGTTCATCATGGCGCGAATGAATCTGGGAATGACGGCGGCATACTCTGAGGTGGGATGTTGCCTGGGTCCGAACACGTTGAAATATCGCAGAGAAACAGTTTCCAGCCCGAGCACTTGCGAGAAACTCCGAGCATAAAGTTCGCCTGCATATTTGGAAACGGCATAAGGTGAAATGGGATTTGCGGGCAGGGCCTCATGCTTGGGCAAGGTTGGAGTGTCACCATAAATAGAAGAGGAGCTGGCATAAACCACTCGCTTGACTCCACATCGGCGGGCGGCGTCGAGCACATTCAACGTGCCGACGGCATTGGCATGATTGCTGGCCAGCGGATTTGCGATCGAACGGGGTACGGAACCCAGTGCAGCCTGATGGAGTACGTAATCCACTCCCCGGCAGGCGGACTGCATTGTCTCACTGTCGTTAATATCACCTTCCAGGAATTCAATTTTTCCCGTGATCCCAACCAGGTTCTCCCGCCGACCGTGGCTGAAGTTGTCTATCCCCCGGACTTCTTCTCCGCGCGCAATCAGTGCGTGGGCCAGATTTGATCCAATAAAGCCCGCCGCTCCGGTGACAAGATACTTGGGCATGGACTAGAGAATAACAGGGCAGTTCCGCTGCTGAAAATTTTGTATTCGGGTTCCTCTACATTCAGTGGAACGCAAGCGGGCTGCTGATCATTTCTTTGATTTGCCCGCTTTGGCCAGGACCCGCCGCACTTTTTTGGGAGAAACCTTCAGCACCTTTGCTACCCGAGAGACCTTTCTGCCTTGTTTCTCCCACACTATCGGGATCACCAGTTCGGCAAATTCTTCCGTAAGTTTTTGAAAAGTCTTGCCATCAGTCACGCCCTGGGTCCATGCGCGCAGCCGGGGATCCACGCTGCCACGCGAGGTGACTCTCTGCTTGAGCACTTGAAGTTCATGGGCTACATCTTCGTCCTGGGCCAGGCTCATAAACCCAGTGGCTTTATCAAGGCAATGGCGCGCATCATCAAGGTCGTGAATGGAGGGATGGCAGGCAATCAAGCCGCGCCAGATGTAAGCACGCGCCAGCAGCCGCTGGTTTTGAGTATGGATGGCCGCCTCTACGGCTTCGCGGGCATAGTCTCGCGCTGCTTGCACGTGTTCCCAGGTGCGTGTAGTGCCCTCAATCTCTTCTTCCAGTTGCGCATGTTCCACTTTGCACTGCAGCAGCCGGGCACGCGCCATCACAATGGCGTCATTTTCTTCTTTTCCCACGGCATAGGCGCGCGCGCCTTCCTGGGCTGCCAGGTCCAGTTCACCGCTGTCCAGATGGAGAAGTCCGCGATTTTCCAGTACGTTGCCGATGCCGTGATGATGGTTGTGATGGTGGTAAATTCTCTCCGCCTGCTCCAGGTTTGCGAATGCGCTGGCCCGCAACTCTTCATATTGCTGCCGGGCATCCGGGCTGCGCCTGGATTGTGCGAGAGTATTCCTGGCATTGCCGCGACGCCTGCGGCTTCTCTCCGCCGCAGTATCCATCTGCCGGATAATCTGGGCGGCAATCAACCGCTGGACATAGGCGATATTGGCCAGCGAGCGGGCGAGGTTACGATGTTGTGGGCTGCGCTTGCGGAAATGTTCGATTGCGCGACCAAAGAACGTGAGTGCCTGTTTGTATTGCCCCTGCCGGCGAATCATTCGGCCATGCGCGGAATAAATGTTGCCGAGGGTGATGTCGTCATCCGTGTTGCGCAGGACGGATTCCGCCTGCTCCAGGACGCGCGTTGCTTCACGCAGATGGCCTTTCTGGAACAGCAGCCAGCTTTCCAGCACGCGCATCACCGCCGCCATTCCAGAGAACCCCAGCGCCTGGGCCAGTTCCCGGCCTACGCCCGAACGCTTGAGCGCTTCGTCGTATTCACCTTTTTTACGGTGGCAACGGGCATTCCAGAAATGAGCAATGGCCACCACTTCCTTGTCTTCGATTTCTTCCTGAAGCGTCAACACCAGGTCAAAATGCCGCAGGGCCTCATCAGGGTGGTCACCCAGCAGCGCCAGCAAACCTTCTGCCATGCGCAGGTGCGCGTAGTCCGCGACTGAGAATTTTCCCCGATGTTCGCGCGGAAAGCGCTGCAAGAGCTGCTCCAGCAATTCCGGACCGCTATACCCGATGTCAATCCACTGAGCTACGGCTCCCACCAGTGCTGCTGCATTACGCTGAGCCGGATCGAGAAGGGCAAACATGTGCGCATTCGCATCCAGCAGCGCAATGCCATTCGAGACCTGGCGGGTGACCAGATACTCTCTAAGCTGCTGC
>DATFDA010000366.1:0-2779 GCA_035252525.1 Candidatus Angelobacter sp.
TGATGGCCAGGTAGGTTCCATACAGAATGATGTACGTGGCAACCGTGAAGAAGACAAATACAAAAGATTGCAGTCTCAGAGTCTTCCAGAACACGCTTGAGTAGCCGAGCGAACCGAACCACAGCGCGTCAACGTAATAGGAAAGCCAGGTGCGGCCGCCAATGCTGATCAGCAGAATGGCAGCAAGAATGAGGAGCAGCCGTCGCAAGCGCCGCATTGGGCGGCGCGGAGGACGAGTTGGCACACGCGTTGGCCGCCGGAACGGCGGCCACTCGGCAGGATCAGACATTATTCAAAGTTTTCCGCTACCAGCATACGCCTTCAGCGCGCGTCAGTGGCATCTTTCATGTGCTCGCTGCGACTCCACCGATGTTGTGGCGTAATGTCCGGCAGCACACGCTCAGGCAGCTTTTAACGACTTCTGCAAAAGCTCCAGCGTGAGCCGGTTCAGCCGCACAGGATCGGCAATTTCAGATCCTTCCGCCACCAGCGCCAGCTCAAACAAAAGCTCCATGGATTCAGCCACCGTCGGATCGTCGCTGTTGGTTTTGTACCGCTCATAAAGCTGAGTAACAATTGGATGGCCGGCATTCAGTTCCATAATGCGGCGCTGCTTGGGCCCGCCGCCTTTTCCTTTCTGCAACAATCTCTCAAGGTTCGGACTGTACTCATGCTCTTCCGTGACCAGGCATGCCGGTGAATCCACCAGCCGAGTTGAGAGCCGGATTTGTTTTACATGTTCATCCAGCTTTTTCTGGGACGCTTCAAGGAAGCTTGCGTACTCCTCCTGCTTCTTCTTGATTTCCTCTTCCATCTGTTTTTTCTCTTCTTCCGTGCCCAGATGGACAGTTCCCTTCGTTACCGACTTCAACTTCTTGCCTTCAAACTCATGCACATGCTGCACCAGCAGTTCGTCCACCGGATCGCTCAGGTAAAGAACTTCATATCCTTTTTGCTTTGAAGCTTCCAGGTGCGGCGAGTTCTCAATTACTTTGCGCGACTCGCCCGTGAGATAAAGGATTTCTGTCTGCTCCGGCTTCATTCGCTCCACATATGCTTTCAGCGTGGTGAGCTCTTTGGGATCGTTGGACGATTCAAAGAGCAGCAGCGGAAGCAGCTTCTCTTTGTTTTCATAGTCGGAACTCACGCCTTCTTTCAGAGCCCGGCCAAACTCCGCCCACAGCTTCTGAAAATTTTCGGATTCCTTCTCCCGCATTTCCGTAAACGATTCAAGCACCTTGCGGGTGAGCCACTTCTTGATTTGGGTAATGTGCCGGTCCTGCTGCAGTCGCTGCCGGGAAATGTTCAGCGGCAGGTCGCTCGAATCCACCACACCTTTGATGAAGCGAAGATAGTGGGGCAGCAGGTCTTCACATTTTTCCATCACCATTACGCGGCGCGCGTACAACCGCAGGCCAGATTCGCTGCCGTGATAAAAAAGATCATAAGGAGCACGCGCCGGGATAAAGAGCAGCGCCTCGTACTCCACCGTGCCTTCCGCTTTCAACGGCAGCATCTTCAGAGGATCAGTCCAATCGTTGGAGATGTGCTTATAAAAATCGTTGTAGTCGCTGTCGCTGACCTCTGAACGGCTCCGGGTCCAGATGGGCTTCATCGAGTTCAGTGTTTTGGTTTCAATCTTTCCTTCTTCGTCCTTCTCGCCCGGCTCCTGGCGCGGCCCCTCATAGATAATGGGATAGGCAATGAAGTCAGAATGCTTGTGCACAATCATTGAGAGCTTCCAGCGGTCGGTGTAATCTTCAATCCCGTTTTCAGCATCCTGCTCTTTGAGATGAAGAATAATGTCTGTCCCGCAGCCGGCTCTTTCTGCTTCCGCCAACGTGTAAGAGCCGTCTCCGCTCGATTCCCATTGCGTCGCGCCTTGCTCGCCTGCGCGCCGGGAAACGATAGTCACCTTGTCTGCCACCATGAACGCAGAATAAAAGCCGACCCCAAACTGGCCGATCAAATCCGCCATCGCCTGAGCAGACTCAGAATCCTGAATCTTCTTGCGCAGTTCTCGCGTGCCTGATCGAGCAATTGTCCCAATGTGATCGATCAACTCCTGCCGGCTCATTCCGATTCCGGTATCGCTGATGGTGAGTGTTCGCGCGGCAACATCCGGCTTCAACCGGATCTCATACTTGTGGCCGTCTTCCACCAAACCAGGATTGGTCAACGCCTCAAATCTCAGCCTGTCCAGCGCGTCAGATGCGTTTGAGATCAGTTCCCGCAGAAAGATCTCTTTCTGCGTATAGAGCGAATGGATCATCAGGTTGAGAAGCTGTGCAGTCTCTGCCTGAAACTGGAAGGATTCAACAGTAGGTGCTGTTGCCATAGATATGCTCCATCAAGGTTGGTGTAGAGGGTTTCGCGCAGCCGCAGGAACGGCATGACCTCCGCGAAGTAACAATTTTATAACAAGGTATTTTCCTCAAGAAAGTCATAAAGAATCATTCAAAATAAGCCGTTCCATTTTGGAATGCTGCATTTTTCCCGTTGTCCCAACAGGTTTGTTGTTTGCCGTACGCAGCGTCGCATCGTCCACTATCCCGATGCCGCGATGTCCCTCTCCCTCTGCCTCCTCTGTTATTGAGCCCTTTCAATTCCGTTGCCACCTTTCCGTCCGTTGCGGTGAACCGTTTTTGATGTCAGCGATCACGCGCGATACCGGCCGGCACGGGCGATGGCGCTCTGGCGCGTTTTACTCTCCGGTAAACCTTAGAACACCCCCACCCCCCTACCCTGTCAACCCCGAAAAATATAGACTTAGCGGATT
>DATFDA010000367.1:0-4944 GCA_035252525.1 Candidatus Angelobacter sp.
TACCCGTCAGGAAGCTGCCCTGCAGCGCCTTGCGGCGGGCAGCAAACTCTCCTGTAGCCAGTTCTGGAGGAGGCGGAGTGTCCAGCAGATGGAGTGCCTTGGTACCAAGGCCACCCATCCAGAGATATACGTTCGCCAGCAAAATCCGGAACTTGTAGTTCCAGATCGGGTCCTGCTTTTCAGATTGCTGGAACCCATCCTCTGCTTCACGCGATGCGGCTGCGAGATCGCCGCGTTCAAACTCATGTGCAGCGTGCGTGTAGAGTGCAGCAAAATCCGGCTGGCGTTGAGCGCAGCCGGACAGAAGAATTATCACCAAAAGAGTGGCGATCAACCGAGGCCGGGAGGTGGTGGATATGTGCTGCCATTTGCGCTGCCGGCGGCCACAGTCATCTCTCCGTCGATTGCCGCAACCGTAGTTGTCGTTGAGCCACCCGAAACGGGAGGAACACCGGAAAGCGGTGCGGTTTTGGCGGTATGTGCGCTCCAAGTTTCTCCCTGTATCGTACTGGGATTGTTTGCTCCCAACGCGACCCGCAGCATGTTCAAGCGCCGCTGCCGGTGCACGATGATGAACTCACAAACATAAATGATTCCGAAATTCGGAACCACCACAATCGGGCCGTAAACTTCAATTCCAGCCGTCTGTTTGAAGCCAAGATCCTTGACCAGCGAGCATACTGCAACCGAAGGCATAGATGTCTGGGACTCAAACCAGCTATGCATGTTGTTGAGCGGCGGTGGGCATCCCGGCTTCAATTGGCTCCAGAGCATGCATCGGCGCAGAGCGGCGTTCTTCTGCTTCTCAAGGGCATTCTTGAACTCGCCAAATGTCGGTTGCTGAGTAAACGGATCGAAGTCGAACACCGGGTAAGCTTGATTGCCCGCGATCCTGAGGTTCTCAAAAAAGCAGCCTACAGGGATGATGGACGCCTCGTCCTTGTTTTTGCTGATTACGTGGGTTGAGGTAATGCGGCCGACCACCTTGTCCGCCGTCACCATGTTCATGATGTTGAGGTTCTCCACCGTGGTGGAAACCTGGGTGGTGTAAGCACCCTGAACCTCATCATAGGATCCGGTGACTTCGGTGTACGCAGCGTCAAAGGAGACGATCTGTTCAAAGTCAAAGCTTTCTATCCGCGACCTGCCGTATCCACCGGATGTGGGAAGAGAGGTGGCTGCCTGCGACTCCAGAAGCTTCTTGAAGGGCCGGGTAATTTGCCCCCCGAGACCGAGCGCCTCTGCATGATAGAGATACATTAGAGACTCCTTACCATCAGGCACAAATCCGGGAACTTAGTTTTTGAACTTTACCACAAAGTCATAACGGGCAATGATCGCCTTTTCCTTTGCGCCATCATTAATTCCTCGTATCACGAGCTGATAAGCGCCTTCGGCAAGCGACGGTGGGATGGTGAGTTCCAGTCGCGGAGATTGGTTCAGGCGTTCGGCGGGCAAAGCGAATGCGGGAACACCCGGAGAGGCTGATTTGGAAATGATCTCGCCCTCATAGGCGGAAAAGCGGCCGTGATCTTGAGGCAGATCAATATCCAATACGAAGGACTGCTTCTGGCCGACTATGACCGAAATCTCGCCGCGGGTTGCGTCGCCTCCGCGGGCCGCCATTGGCAGAAAAACCGATGCGGCCACAACGGTGGGAGTCTTCAAGCTTTTTCTCGCCTGGGCGAGTTCGACTCCCTGATAGATTGATAAGCCGAATAGAGCGAGGAATACAGCGGAAGCAAAGGCGGGAACCGGGCTGGACCACCAGGAGCCGGAGAAAATTCGTTTGTGCCAGGCCGGAGTTGCAACTGGGACCGGCTCGACTTGGGCTTTTTCCGAAACATATTCGCGCCCCACCTCAAGGAAATCAGAAGCAAAGGTAATGGCTTCCAGGCATTCAGGACAATTGAAGTAATGCTCTTCAAACGCTTGCCGGTCTGTGGCTGTCATTTCACCCAACACGTAACGTTCCACTGCCATGCTGTCGATGGCCTGCTGGTGATTCATTGAGTTTAGCGTCATCATCGTATTCCGTTCTTTCAATAAGATTTAGTGCGGTCCCCACTTACGGGCGTTCAAAAGCGCCCGGTGGACCAGCACGCGCAGATATTCCCGGCTGATCCCAAAATCACGGCAGATTTCATCTTTCGGCTTTTCGTCAAGGAAAACAGCAGTAAGCAGTTTGCGGTCCTTTTCACTCAGCTTGTCCATCACGGCCTGCACCATCCTTTTCATCTCCGCGCGCTGCACACTGTCTTCGGCGGAATCGCGGTGGTCTGGCAGTTCCGGAAACTCCTCACAATCTTCTTCCTGGCGTCGCTTTAAGAGGCGCCAGTACTCTTTGATCACGAATTCGCAGACCCCGTATACATACGCAGGTAAACTTTCAGGCTTGTGAATGGTGTCTTGATCAATAGCGACGAACACACGCAGCAGCGTCTCCTGCCGTATGTCATCCATGTCACTGTCACGAAATCCTGCGGCACGCAGCTTGAACTTCAACAGGCGGTTGAAGTGGTGCGCAAAGTGCGCCATGGTTTCAGGATCGCGCTGCTTGAGCCGTGTAAGGTAGCCTGTATCAAAGGTTTGCACGTTGGTAGAATGCGAACAGTATACCTGAGTGCTGGTCGCAGTCCTGCCCTGAGCTCGCTGCGCCGCCCCAGCTACACGTTCGTGCAATATGGTTCTCCTGATGGAGCGTCTTTGCCGGACGTGAGCTGGGCTTGGCATGGTCTTTCAGCAACGTTTGCTGCCTGATTCTCCTTGGCCGCTGCGGGAATTCCCGAAACGGCGAAGCCTGCAAAAGAAGGGCTGATTTCTAAACGCCGTTCATTTTGGCCTTCTGTGTATTAGTGACACGAGTACACAGAGCGTTTCACTTGGAGCTCAGAAGCAAAAGCGGTTGTTTATTCGTGGTCTATTTGCCCATTGAGCAGTATTCCCGCGTGCCGGCGATTGCTTGAATCTGGATTGGGGCGCCTTTGGGGATTACGAATTCGCTTTCACCGTATCTGATCAGTTGTCCGTCATCTCCCAGTCCCCAATCGAAGGTGTAGCCCAGAGAGGTCCAGGGATAGGAATAAGGCGCGGCTGTCCCGAAGGAGAAGTAGTACTGCGTTAGGAACCAGAGTTTGTAGGAATCACCTGCCGCTGAGGCCGGAGGGCCAGGCGCGCAGGTATTGGAATCGACGGAAGGGGCAGAGCAGGGACGGAACAGATGATTCGGCGATGAAGGGTCCTTCACGGTAATTTCTACAAAATCAGTCTTGCCGGCGCCCGGAGGAAGGCCCAGCCGCTGCTCCAGCCGTTCCGTCAGTTGTGCAAGAGAAACGGAGTGCGTCGCCCCATATTCCTTGCAAAACTGTTGCAGGTTGGGCGCCACGGTGACCCAGATATCAGATGGCGCACTGGTTACCCAGTGATCGCCGTCCTTTTTGTAAGCGGAAATTTGAGCGCCGCGCATCCAGGTAACCACCTTCACCGGCCTGTGCGGATCAAGGGAGATGAGTGAGTTGGAGACTATACCCGGAGTGGCGAGGCGAGTTTCATTCACTGCGTGCAGATAACGCTTGTAAACGCTTCGCAAGCGCTCTGCCTCTTGCAACACCGGAATGCATGCGTGATATCCCACCGGCAGATGCCAGGGATCGCTGATGAATCGATAGCCCTGCTCGGCGGAATGCGCATTGGTAGCCAGCAGAATTGACCATTGATAGGTCTGATCGCCGAAAAAGCTGACTGAAAAGGATTGCAATGAATCAGCGGATTTCACCAGAGGCGCGGCCTGGCACTGCGGCACAGTGGCCGCAGCCGGAGTTTCAGCATAAACAGCAGTAACGATGGAGAGCAGCAGCAAGCCGCAAAGGCGGGCACGTTTGGCGAACATGAATAGGTCCTGAATGAATTGTGAACGGCGAGGATTGTACAACGGCAAGGGCTGATTTATGCGAGGGAGAAAGGCACGGAGCTTTGCCGCTTATTGTTTGGGGACGTAATAGCCTCTTTTGGCGCGGACACGGAACTTCTTGTCGCTCATGGTGATTTTGACCGCACGGAACTCGCCATTGGCAAAGAACTGGTCAGGCTTATAAGCCACCACATACTGGCTGCGCAGCTCTTCCTGAATGTCATGAAACGCGTCTGCCAAGTCCTGAAGCTTGAAGGGGAAGAAGGCGCGGCCGCCGGTGGCTTCCGCCAGCATCTTGAGATTTTTATCGCCCTGGTCGGCGCTGCTGCTGGTGAGATTGGTGCTGATGGTGTAAATGATTACCGAGGCGCGCTCGGCCATATCGAGAGCTTCCTGGCGGAGCACGCGGCTCTGGTTGTCATCACCGTCAGAAACCAGGATCATGGCCCGACGGATAGGAAAGGTATCGCGCTCCTTGAGCAGCTTGTCGCGACAGGCGAAATAGACTGCATCCCACAGCGCCGTTCCGCCACCGGGACGGATCACCTGGATCCCGTGGGTCAGCTTGTCCAGATCACCGGTGAAGTCCTGGGTGAGGTCCGGAACCTCGTCAAACGCCAGAACAAAGGCCCGGTCACTGCGCGGACGGATGATCTGCTGCAGAAACTCAATGGCGGCCTGCTGCTCAAACTGAAAACGGTCACGGATGGAGTTGCTGGCGTCAATCAACAAACCCACCCGCAGCGGCAAGTCCGTTTCCGCTTCAAAATGCGTGATTTGCTTCGGTGGAAGATTGTTGTCCAGGATCTTGAACTGGTCTTCTCTGAGATCGCGGATGAACTTTCCATGCTTGTCAGTCACGGTGAAGATCAGGTTCACTTCGTCCGTATGGGTGCGGAAAATAGGAATCTGACCCTTATCCGGGGCGCCTCCCGATGGATCCGGATCCATGGCGGCCGCCGCTGGGCTGGGTGAAGCCTGAGCGGTGGGCGGCTTCACTGATGCGGGCAATGCGGGGTCTTTCTGCGCGGCGG
>DATFDA010000368.1:0-6947 GCA_035252525.1 Candidatus Angelobacter sp.
GCGGGTGATTGTGTTGGACGCAGTCGCCTTGTTCGCCGTGCTCATTCTGGCCTATAGCGCCGGTGCAGGCGCAAAAGTGCCCATCAGCAACGTGCTTAGCCTTCCCGGCACTTATGGGTTGATGATGCTTCTGGCTTTTGGTATTTGCGCCGGCGCCGCACTGGTGACGCTGTTCACGCTGGATAATCGCGTGCTCACGCCAGTGAAGCAGTTGGGTGATTTTGCCGAGCGCTATGGCCAGGGCGACTACCGCGCGCGGGCCGCTATGGAATCGAACGACGACTTTGGTTTCATCGCGGAAAACCTGAATCGCGCGGCAGAGAGCAGTTCGCGGGCCATCTACAACCAGGAAGCGCAGGAAGCTCTGCAAAAGAGCGTGACCGAGTTCCTCACCATTGTGAGCCAGATTGGCCGCGGCGATCTCACGCTGCGCGGCTCGGTCACAAATGACGCACTCGGCAACGTCGTGGACTCCGTGAACTACATGCTCGACAACTTCGTCAAGGTGCTGGAGCGCGTGCGCAAAGCTGCTATTGACGTGCAATCGAGCGCGAACGACATTCTCATTGCTTCAGAAGAAATGTCTTCCGGCGCCGTGCAGCAGGACCAGGAGATCACCAACACCTCCTCCGCCGTGGAACAGCTCACGGTCTCAATGAAACAGGTTTCCAATAACGCTGAAGCCAGCGCCGAAGCGGCGCGTCGCGCCCTGGATGCCGCCGAACAGGGGAACCGGTCTGTGCGTGACACGCTGGAAGGCATGCAGCGCATCCGGTCTTCTGTGCAAGCCACGGCGAAACGCATCAAGACCCTGGGTGACCGGTCACTGGAGATTTCTGAAATCGTCAAGGTCATCAATGACATCACAGAGCAGACCAACCTGCTCGCTCTCAATGCTGCCATTGAAGCCGCGCGCGCGGGTGAAGCGGGCCGCGGTTTCGCCGTGGTTGCTGATGAGGTTCGCAAGCTGGCTGAGCACTCACGTTCCGCTACAAAAGACATTGCTGCTCTGATCAAGGCCATTCAGGCGGAAACCAACGACGCCGTGGTGGTTATGGAGGAAGGAACGCGCGAAGTGGAAATTGGAGCTCGCCTGGCAGACCAGGCAGGCCGCGCTCTGGATGCCATCTCTACTGTGGTACGCCAATCGGCTGAACTGGTGCAGGAAATTTCACTGGCCTCCAAGCAGCAGGTGCGCGGAACCGAAGGCGTGGCCAATGCTATGCAGATTATCTCCAACATTACGCGGCAGACATCGCAGGGTGCGCGCCAGACCTCACGCACGGTAGAGCAACTGGTGCACATGTCCGAACAACTCAATGAGGCGCTGGCGCAGTTCAGAATTTCCAGCGCTCCCACCATGAGCGGCGGTGATGTTCGTCCTGAACTGGTTTCAGCAGCACGGCGGTAATTGAGAACGCAAGGGAATACTTTGGCTACTTCGATTACAGTCAGCGATCACGAGCTTAGCGAGATTCGCGGTCTGATTGAATCCCGCTCAGGAATTTTGTTTGACGATTCCCGCGAGCGCTTCTTCTCCAGCCGTGTGCGCGAGCATCTGGAGGCACGCAAGCTTGCGCACGGCACGGACCTCTTGCGCCTGATCCAGAACTCAAACGTTGAGTACGATTCGCTGTTGCAGCGGTTGCTCACGCAGGAAACGGCCTTTTTCCGTTATCCCTCGGTATTTGAAGCTCTGGAGAAAAAAGTCCTGCCAGAGCTGCAGATGCGCAAGTTCTGGGCAACTCCACGCTCGCTGCGCATTTGGAGCGCCGGTTGCTCCACCGGCGAAGAAGCGTACAGCATTGCCATGACGGTGGCCGATGCCATTGAATTCAGCGACGCATGGAAGGTTCATCTTCTGGCAACTGACGTCAGCCGGCAGGCGCTCGAAGACGCTGAAAACGGAATTTATGACGCGCGCGACATGGCGCCGGTGGGCCTGCATCATCGAGAGCAGTATTTTTCACGTTCTGGCAGTCACTTTGTGGTGAAGCCGCAGTTGCGCAACATGGTTACGTTTGCGCCCATGAACCTGGCGCAGGTGGTTTACATGGGCAAGTTCGACTGCATCTTCTGCATGAACGTCCTGATTTATTTTTCAGAAGAGCGGCAGGCGCAACTGGTGCAGCGCTTCTTTGATTATCTGGAACCGGGCGGCTATCTGTTTCTGGGACATGCGGAATCGATCACCCGTGCAGACGTGAAATTTGAAACGTACATCTACCGCGATGCGCAGATTTATCAAAAGCCGGCGTCATTGCGAAGAAATGTGACAGCGCAGGAGAGAGCTTGAACCGGAACGGCGCAGAATTCGTGGAAATCTTTCTGCAGGAGGCATCCGACCGCCTGCAGTATCTGCGCGAATTTTCGAACATACTCCTCGATAGTTATCCCGCCACGGCGGAACTTGAGCGCCTTTACATTGCCGCACATACCCTGGCGGGAACGTCCGGTTCCTATGGTTTCCCGCTGTTTTCGGAAGTAGCGGGAAAGCTCGCGCACATTTTCCAGTACGCCATGCACGCCAGCATTGCGCCTGAAGCGGCCACTCCTCTGCTCGAGTTTATCTCCGAGGCGGTGGCACTGCTTGAATCCGATCTGATCATTATCAGCAGCACGGCAATCGAAGCCGCTGACAATGTTGCGGTTTTCAAGCAGCGGTATCCATTTGCATTTCCAGCCGCTCCTGCTGCGGTTGATCCCGAACCGCCGCCACAGCCGCAGGCGCCAACGCCCGTGCTTGAGGCCGAAGTTCAACCGCAACCCGAACCTCGGCTTGAAGAGATTCCTGTCGCAATTCAGCCCGAATCTTCTGAACCGATTCCCCAGGATGACGACGTTCCTGCGGAAATTTTGGAGTTTTTTGTTCCAGAGGCAGAAGAGCATGTTCAGGTGATCACAGAGTGCCTGCTGGCCCTGGAAGAAAATCCCACTGAAGAGCAAGTCCATCGCATGTTCCGGTCCATGCACACCATCAAAGGATCGGCGGCGCAGGTGGGATTGCACAGGATTTCGCACGTCGCCCATCGCGCAGAAGACCTGATTGGCCGGGTGCGCGATGGAGAGATCCGTCCTAATGCGCAGATCATTGATATCTGCCTGGAATCGGTGGACGTCCTAAAGAAGTTCATTTATCGCCAGTGGGCCAGCGATGCCGAGATGCAAGAGGCGGTACAGAGTCTGTTTGCGCGCATTGCGGGGATTAAGCCTGTTGCGGAAGCCGCAGGCACGCCTCCCATCGTCCATGCAACTGCGGAACTCTCTGCGGAAGAGCCGGTGCAAACGGCAAGCGGCCCGGCGCATGTTTTTACTCCGGAAGAAGAAGCTCTACTGGCTGAATATGCTCAAGCCAAGGCTGCGTTTGCTGATGCTCCGGCGGCGGTGCCGGCCTTGCCGGATTTGAGCGAAAAAGTTGACGACGAGCTGCCGCGCAAAGACATACCAGCCCTGCCACAGGCGCGGTCTGTACGCGTGGCTTTGGAACGCCTGGACCGGATGATGAATGCGGTGGGCGAGTTGGTGATCAACCGCACGCGGATGATCGGCCGCCTGAACGAATTGGAGCACCTGGCTGACGTGCTGAACCTTTCCCGTTCTCGCATGCAGGAGAAAATCAGCGAGTTCCAGGAAAAGCACGAATTCAGCCGCATTCACATGACGGGCATGCGCCCTGCCGACAATTTCATTCCCGGAAACGGCATTCCATTCTCCGGCTATGCTGCGTTGCCGAGCCAGTCGCATTCCGAGTTCAGCGAGCTCGAAATGGACCGGTATGATGATTTCAACATTCTCTCCCGTTCCTTGACGGAAATTTCCGCGGACATCAGCGAAGTTCTGTCGCAGCTTGGCGGGTTTGTCAGGCGTGTTGATTCCGATATTGACGAGTTCACCAAGCTGGCGCATCGCCTGCAAGATGAAATCACGCAAGCGCGCATGGTGCCGATTGGAAATCTGTACACTCGTCTTTCGCGAACGGTGCGCGATGCCGCCAAAGCTGCCGGGAAACGCGCAGAACTCAAGCTGGAGGGCGCTGAAACAGAGCTCGATAACAACATCATCCAGCAGATTTCTGACCCGTTGATCCATCTGGTGCGCAACGCTGTGGCACACGGAATTGAACGGGAAGACGTTCGCTACGAGCAGGGCAAAAGTGATATCGGTACTGTAGCTGTCCGCGCATACCATCGCGGCAACCACATTTTTGTGGAAGTGGAAGATGATGGGCGGGGCATTGATTACGAGCAGGTCCGCAAGATTGCGGTGGAAGCCGGTCTTCTTTATCCCGATGCCGCCGAGGCGCTTGCTGAGGAAGAACTGCTCGATTTGCTGTTCCAGCCCGGCTTCTCCACTGCGCCACGCAAGACCGAACTGGCTGGGCGCGGCGTGGGACTCGACGTGGTTCGCTCCAACCTGGTGGCGCTGAACGGTGAAATTGAAGTTCACTCTGAATTGGGCCGTGGCACTCGTTTTACTTTGAAGGTCCCGCTCACACTGGTTATCGCGCAGGCGCTGTTCGTGCGTTGCGGTCAGACCATGTTTGCCGTTCCGCTTACTTACATTCAGGAAATCCGGCGGGTTCGGGTTGATGAGATTGAAGAAGTTGACGGCAAGATGATGGTGACGGTCCGCGATATTCCAACTGAAGTCCTGCGTGTGGATGTAACCCTGGGACTGGAACCGATTCAGCCGGTGAATGGGTATTACCGAATGGTGGTGGTGAATGCCACGGGGCGGCAGGTGGGGCTGGTTGTGGAAGACGTTGTTCGCAAAGATGAAATTGTAATCAAGAATCTGGGCGATTACCTGCGCAAGGTCAAGATGTTTCCCGGTGCAACCATCGCGCCGGATGGCAGCCTGATTCTGCTGCTCGATGTGAATCGCCTTGTCTCCATTGAAGCTATTGACCGGCCTGCGGCGGCGGTGGCGGAGCGGGCTTTGGCAGTGCCTCCTCCCAGCGCGGCGCGCGTGTTTGCTCCGGGTACACAGGCTGTGGCCCAGGGTGCCATCCCGCAAGATGCCATTGATGTTGTTCAGGAGGAAAAGATTGTGGTGCTGGTGGATGATTCCATCAGCGTGCGCAAGTTTGTGGGCCGCATGCTGGAGAAAGCGGGCTATCGCGTGAAGCTGGCCGCCGATGGACTGGAAGCGCTGGAAGTGATCGCCCAAACGCGTTGCGATCTTGTAGTAACAGATTTGGAAATGCCGCGCACCAACGGATATGAATTGCTCTCGCATTTGAGGAACGATCCTGAAAAGCGCGGCGTTCCCGTGATGGTTGTGACATCCCGTGCCGGGGCCAAGCACCGCGAACGGGCCATGAAAGAAGGGGCTTCGGCGTTCCTCACCAAGCCGGTGCAGGAAGACCACTTTATCGCGGCAGTCGGCCGGTTGATTGGAGTTTCATCGCCATCCCCGGCCAAAGAAGAGGCAGTGCAGTAAAAAGCAAGATATGGCAGTAAGCAAGCCAATCCGGGTACTGGTTGTGGACGATTCCGCCTTCATGCGTAAGGTGCTGCAAGGGATTATTGCGACAGACCCGCAATTGCAAGTCTGCGGAGAGGCGCGCGATGGGCGTGACGCCCTGGCGCAACTGGAATCGCTCAAGCCGGATGTGATCAGCATGGACATCAACATGCCGCATATGGACGGCCTGGAAGCGACTGAAGTGATCATGTCCAGCAACCCGCATCCGGTCGTGATTGTGAGTTCGGAATCCCGCGACGGCGCGGAGGTTACGCTCAAAGCGCTGCAACTCGGCGCTATTGATTTTGTGGCGAAGCCATCATCAGGGATCGATTTCGACATGAGCTCGGTAAAGGATGAACTTTGCCGCAAGCTGAAGATGGCGGCAAAAGTCCGGGTGGTCAGGACAGCGGCACGTGCCAACTCCCAGCCAAAAACGGCAATCAGAGAGCAGCCTGCGCAGGCAAAAGCTGAGCCTGCCAAGCCTGCTGCACGGCCGTTATCAGAGAACGGGGGACATCGCGGAGCAGGGAAGTTTCCCATCGTGGTGGTTGCATCATCCACTGGCGGGCCGGCCACGCTGATGAAGTTGATTCCGGAATTTCCGGCGGATTTTCCGGGCGCAGTTATCGTGGTCCAGCACATGCCCGGAAACTTTACCTCCCAGTTCAGCAAGCAGTTGGGCGAAGTTTCCGCCATGAAGGTGAAAGAAGCAGAGGCGGGAGAGATTGTCGTGCCGGGGCAGGTCTACGTTTGTCCTGGAGCGAATCACCTGCGCGTCTCGGCCACAGGCAGAATTGTTCTGGATGATGGGCCGCGAATCGGCGGCTATCGTCCGTGCGCCGATCTCACGATTGAAAGTGTGGTCGCCTACTGCGGTGCCAATGCAGTTGCGGTGATCCTCACAGGCATGGGTAACGATGGCTCCAAGGGCGTGCAGTCCGTACGCGCGGCGGGCGGCCATGTAATTGCCCAGGATGAATCAACTGCGGTGATCTTCGGCATGCCGCAGGAAGCCATCAAGACCGGCGCTGTGGACCAGGTGCTTCCCATTGACGGCATCTTTTCAGCCGTTGAGAAGAGAGTGATGTCCCATAGCTTTATGCGGGCGGGAGCGCTTTCATGAGCTCTTCCGTCTCGGGCTCGGCGAAGATCCTTCTGATTGACGCAAACGTATTTTTTGCTCGCCGTGTGACGGACGCTCTAAAACAGGAAGGTTTTGAGGTGATTCACAGCACACAATCCGGGTACGCGCTGACCATGCTGGAATACGACACGCCGTCAGCCATCGTATGTTCCACCAACCTGCGAGAGATCAATGCTCATGACCTGCCGCCCATAGTTCACGCTGATCCAAAAACAGCGCACGTCCCTGTGATCGCGCTGGGAGAAGGCGGCGATCAGTCCCTGATGGCGGCGTTCCGCTCCGGTTGCGCTGACTATCTGGACAAGCGGCTCGGGCCCGAACTGATTGCCACGCA
>DATFDA010000369.1:0-7942 GCA_035252525.1 Candidatus Angelobacter sp.
GCCGTGTTCTGAGTTGGGCACCACAATGTGCCATTCCTCGGCGGTATTCAGCTCCACGGTTGTGGGCACGGCAAACTCGTCATAGAGCTGCTCGTTGATCATGAAGTCAATTCCCACCACCGGGTTCTGCACGCCGGGAAACTGACTGCTGAAAACGAATTTCCGTCTCTTCTTGATCTCTTCCGGTTTGATCAGTGGAAGGTCGCGTGAAGGCATCGGCAGGCGCTTGGGCAGCTTCATGTCCTTGGCCGGGCCCGACACCTCGATTTCCGCAATCACCTTCTGCGCGCTGATCAGGAACTGCTCGCTCTGCGCGAGCTGCATGATCCGGTAGACGCCTGGGGTGTTGACCGCTTTGATCAGGAATTCCGCCCGGTTCGCCGAACCCAACAGAACCTGCGGTTCCGTGCCGTTAGGATGCTGCACAGGCCTGACTCGCGGCGCCTCATAGTTGTTTCCATCCATGGCGATCAGGTACATCTCGTGGCCTTCCACGATGATCGGCATCATGTTGTCAGAGTTGCCGTTGAGCATGCGGAAGCGCACCACTTCTCCCGGCGCCAGCTTGAAGCGCTGCGGCTTGAGCTGCGTGGCGATGGGGTCTGTGGGGGTGCACTTGGAAGCTGCTTCATTGTGGCTGGCAGGCGGGCAATAGTTGTGCTCTTCCTTGAAGTATGGCTGCCCGTTCAGCAGGTAGTAGCGCAGCTTGTAATCTCCGGTGGTGAAGCCGCCCTGGAGATCGGTCTTCTTGCCATCAATCGTCACGTAGCCGTCAAAAGTCTGCCAGATGGAGTTCTGTTTGGGCTCATAGGTCCACACGCTGTGATCTTCCTCGCTGGGGAAGAGCCCAATGTCCTGCATGACCATGGGGATGTCACGCGCCGCCTTGATCTCAGGCACTTGATCAATGTCCCCATAAATAATGAGTGGCCCCGCCATCCCGGTGACAGCCTGCACGGCTGTAGATCCGTGATGGTGCGGGTGATACCAGTTGAGTCCCGGTGGATGGTCCCTGGGAATCTGGATGCGGTACTCGTAGGACGCGCCGGGCTTGATGGCGATCATCTGGGCCAGCGGGTCTGAGGTGCCTAACGGCTCGAACAGGTGCGGGATAATGTCCAAGCCGTGCAGGTGCAGGTTGGTGGTGTTCAAATCGTGTGGGACGTCCATGTCTCCGTTCCACCCGGTGGAGTCATAAGGAGTGAGAGAATTCTTCAGGCGTATGTGAAGCAGGTCGCCCGGCCGGATAACTTTTGTTGGTCCCGGAACCTGCCCGTTGTAGGTGCGCAGCCGCACTTTGGTTCCGGCGAGTTCGGTTTCCTTCCATTTTGCTTCCAGCAGCCAGACGTCAGTGTTTTCCGGCGCGGGCGTGTGTTCCTGCGCGGACGTGTGTTCATGCGCCGCTGTGTCACGGGTTTGTTCCTGCTCCGCAAGGCCGGTCAGCAATGAAGGGCTGGCCAGTGCCATGCCCGATGCGGCAAGGAAATTCCGCCGTGTCATTCCCATCTCTCTTCTCTCCTTTTTTATGAATTTGTTATGAAGTTCTTATGAAGTCGTCCTTTGCCGCGGAATCGTTGTCTCAATCTACGGAGTGGGGTTCTTGCAACTGGTAGGCGCATGCTGCGTGTTGAAGACGCCGTATTGATCGAACGCCACCGAGAGTTGCAGTGAGGTATCCAGGGATATGGCATCTGGATAGCGGCCGCCGGGAAAACTCTGCGGAGCCTGCTGGTTCTGGAAATATGTGGCGTTGTCCAGAGAGTACTGTGTGCACATGCCGTCAAACCCGAATGATGGCGGCACGTTCACTCCCATGGCGGAAGGCGCGCCGTCGGGCGCGGCGTAGCCGCTGGCATGGCATGACATGCAGGAGGACTGCGAATTGTCCACCGGTCCCGCCAGTCGCTTTTCGCAGCCATAATGCTGGTATATTTTCACTCCGGGATTCAGCACGCTTTGCTGCACCGCGAGGCTCGCCTGTTGCGGCACAGCAGGGAAGCTCCACGGATCAGAACCCCACTGCACTCCCAGTGGTACCAGGTGCTCCCAGAAATCCTTTCCCGGGTGTGTGCCGTCGTAGGCATAGGTGCCATACACCCAGCGGGTCGGCGAGCGCGGATCAACCACAGCCACGTCAACCTGCACCACGCGCGAAATCTGCACCTCGCGATCGCAGAGATATTCCTTCGTTGTCGGATTGATCTTGTGGCGATTGATTTGCCACTCCGGCGAGCCCTTGAGATAGGGGACGCACTCCGGAGGTGCGTTGGTGGTGAGAATTTTCATCACCACGGTGCCCACAGGAAAAGGCAGCCCGTCAGGCATGGGGCTTCCCATCCATTTCGTCACATGCGGACGGCCTGTCACCGGGAAGGCCCTGCCAATCGCGTATCCGCCATACTCGTTGTAATAACCCACTGCCCAGGTCTCAAACCCGTGCTTCCACTCTTGTTTGCATCCCTGCGACATTCCGGCCAGAAGGTTGACGCCGCGTGTGGGCTCTTCAGGGCCGTTGACCAAATCATTGAGGTGCGCTGTGCGCTCGTTGGTGGTGCCGTGAACAAATTCGCGGCCTACCGTCGGGTCATAGGCCATCCAGGGCACGCTGAACCAGCGGAGTTTTCCGTTCACCTCGTCTTTGAAGCCCACCTTATTATCGAGATTGGGATCTTGTCCTTCTTTTACGTAGTCCAGAACTGTCTTTAGATATTCATCCCAATGCCCGTTGTGCCATGCGTCAGGATCGGTTGTGGGCGGAAATGCGGGAGCGAAATCCACTTTCACATTGAGCCAGGGGCATTCTTTACAGGTGGCCGGAGGCGCCGTCTTGGGATACGCATGGCTGAGCTTGAAGACCGGCGTGGTGGGGTGCAGGGGTACCTGGTCGACCGTATTGCGAAAAGCAAAATATTCCGGACCCGCATTGGCTCGCGGGGCATGTGCTTGCAAGGGCCTGGTCACAGGTACTCCGTGAGGATTGGGGACCGCTCCTCCTCTGGGGTGCTGGGCCACGGCGAGAGTCGCCAGACTGGACACGGAAACCAGCAGCGCCATGCGCGTGCAGGCCTTGATCAGCTTGTTCATCAAACGTCTCCTTTCTATTGCGGTGATTTCTGCTGAGCTTGAGGGGGCATGGCAGGGATGAGTGCCCGTTTATCGGTTCGATTTTTTTAATAACGAGAGCACGTAGGAATAAAAGCCTTGCTTGTCCTGGAAATTGAGGAAGACATTCTGGGTGTTTCTCAGCTTTGGCTTGTGGGAGAGCGGAGTCCTGATCCATCCCTGCTCAAAACCCCACGTTTCAATGCCCAGCCCCATCAGGGTAGGCGGTGCATACAGCGCGGGGTTGGATAGCCAGCACGTCGCGGTGACGTCCCACATGTCATAAAAAGGCTCGGCCGCGACCAGGCTGTAGCTTTCATACGCCAGTTGCGAATAGGAGTATTGCTTGCCCTGCTGCTGCAGAGCGCTCATGAACTCCTTGCTCAAAGGCGTGCTGTTGGTGATGTCCAGCGGAAAAATGTTGATTCCCTGAAACCAGCGGAACGCGAAGTCCACCGCGTATGGGTCCCAGAAAGCATTCCATTCCGCGTGCTTGTTGGCGACCGCCGGTGGAACCGTGTTCGGATCAAGATTCCCCGGCACATTGATCGCGCCTCCCATCCAAACCACCTGGCCAATGCCTTGTATGAGCCTGAAGTCGGCTTTCAATACATCCGTCAGCGGCGTGATAGGTGATGTAACCAGCATGGTCAGCGGTGTGTCCGCGGCAATGGCCTGCTCCAGCAGTTGCGTGAGCAGAGCTTCGCCGGAAGGAGGCGGCGTGGGCACCTTGGACTTATACGGCTGAAGGCTGGGAATTTGACCGAACGCCACGCAATCCGAACGGTAGGGCCAGGGAAACGGGTTCCACCCTCGCGCGCGGCTGAGCGCCAGCGGAATGTCTTCGCGGCCAAGAAACTGCTGCAGCTTGGAAGCCGCGTCCATGGCCGGCTCGGCGATGCAGTCGGCATTCACAACAATGATGCCGAGCAAGTCGATGTTCGGCATCGTGGTCAGGATGACAGTGGAGATGTATTCGTCTACTGCCGCATCGTGCAACAACACTACAGGTGTCGCAGGCATTGAGTTGTACCCCCGGTAGACTGTGCTCAATGGGACCAGCTTAGGAATCGGCGAGTGTACAGCTCAATCAGTACCTCGCGAACAATGGTGGGCTTCTTGTTCGGTTTCTGTAACGAATGCTAGAGAAGATTTAGCTTGAGACTACGTAGTACTAAGACATCCCCGGCTGTACAACTCCGCGTCCAACAGGCTGGAGAGTAATTGGCTTACCACGGCAATTTAGGGATGCCGGGTTATTCCACGACACTGCCCACTACTTAAGTCCGCGCAAACGGTCACGCATTTCTATCACGCAGTTTTTGACTTGATGGGGTTCTTTTATGGCGCTGGTTCTATGTACCGGCTCGGATCCTGTTGTGATGAAAACCAGGCAGCTTCTTCTTGAGCAGGCAGGGCACTCAGTAATCGTGGCCTCCAATGACAGCCAGGTGGAGAAGGCCTGCAAGAGCCATCAATTTGACCTGGCCATCATCGACCAAAACGTCTCGCCGGCCGTGAAGCAGCGTTTCTTCCTCCTGCTGCGTAAGCACTGCGCAAGCACCAGGATTCTGGAACTGAATCGTCCCTTCAATGACGGAACTCTCGAAAAAGCCGACGCGTGGCTGGTTATGCCCAGTGAAACGCCGGAACAACTCCTGGAGCTTGTGACTGCTCTCGCTCAGAAAGAACCTACGGCCGCCCCCAGTGATGAGCAGCTTACCGACTAGTCCTGTGAGGAGCTGTTTTACGGCTGCGCGCATTCGCGCTGCTCAACGAGCATCTTAAGTAACAACGAGCAGTTCGATGAATGCGCCGCTTTCAATCATTGCGATCCTGAGTCTCGCCCTTGCGCATGCTTCTGCCTTCGGACAGGAGCCTGAGGCAAAGCCATATACCAACTTGCCGCAAGCCCCATGCCAGCCTGTGGTGCGCAACGCTTGTCCGCCCGGCAATGCTGCGTATATTCCGTTGTCAACCCGGGGCAAGTTCAACCTGTTCCTGAGATCCACTTACTCTCCCTACACATTTGCCAGCGGAGCAGCCAACGCGACCTGGGCCCAAATGACCGGGCAGTGGTACCAGTACGGCGGCGGAATGCAGGGATGGGGAAAGAGGTTCGGCGCAACGCTCGCCGATACTGAGGCGCGCAGGCTGATCCAGGGTTTTGCCCTGGCATCCGCTCTGCATCAGGACCCGAGATATTTTCCCGCGGCAAAAAAAGGGTTCATTCCACGTGGATGGTACGCGGCAACGCGCGTGCTGGTGGCAAAGAAAGATGATGGCGGAGCCACGTTCAACAGCGCGGAAATTCTGGGCGCGCTTTTTACCAGTTCGCTGGAGAATGCGTATTATCCGCAGCACGATCGCGGCTTTGGCGAAACCATGAGTCGCTTCATCGGAGCCATAGGCTCGGATGCAACCAGCAATGTGCTGCGCGAGTTCTGGCCGGACATCAAACGTATCTTCCGTAAACATGCACCGGAAAAAATTAAGGAGATAGAAGAGAAACTACCTTCGCATCTCTGAGGCAGGCAGGCATTTTCTTCCGCATCGCATTCGGGCTGCCGGTTCAAGGCAGGTCGCGATGAGAAAACGCAGACAACTAAGTTTGGTGCTGTAAAGTTCGGTGCTGCTGCAGCCCTGCTTATTCTTGTGATCTCACAAGGCGCGGCCCGCGCGGAGGGCTGGTGAACGAGTCGGTGTTCATCTGCATGGAGGTGACGCTGATCTGCATGGCAGGTTGCGACAGGTTGGTGTGCCCGAGCACGAGGAGATTTGCTGATCCCAGGAAAAGACCTTTGTCCAGGATACGGTCGAGCAGATCCAGCAGCTCGGCATCGTCAGTCGCGATATGGTGGCGCACCGGTCTCTCCATCTCGGCCAATATGTTTAATCGCGGCGCGCGCATGGAGCAGAAGTCACTCCTCGGTTGATTGTATTGTTTACCTTCGGAGAGGTTACGTCAAATCCAGCAACTAGCAAATTAGCACCTGGCAATTAGCCAAGACCAAAAGCGACAAATTATGGTGGTTTGCGCAGAGCAGGAATCGCACGACGATGGCGCGTGATCTGAGGAACCTTACCGCCGCCGATCATACTGATCGAACTGATTGACGCGATCGGAAAAGAGGCCACGCTGGGGTGTAAAAGCGTTTTGTGATCTGGCGGATGATCAGCGGCTCATCCGCGCAAATCTGCGGTGATTTCTGGGGTCGGTTTGGCGAATTGCTAAGTGCTAGCTGCTAATTGCTGTGCTGCTGAGCGGCCAGGAACAACGATCTGCGCCGCCTGAATGGCTGCGGTTTGCGAATACCCAGCGCGATATCAGCAAGCTCGAGGAGGCGCGCATCGCTGGTGGCAGGCAAGTGTGTGCTCCAGGGAACCATATCTTTTTGGCGGCTGAGGCTGGTTTTTTCCGCGATCCACAGCTCGCGTCGGGCGCGCTCACTCTTGCTGCTCTCTCCGCGGTGCGCGCTTCCATTCATCGTGTCCGACGATGTGCGAGTTGTCTTCCGATTTGATTTGCGATTGCGGAGTTCAGTGGAAACGCGCTTACGACGCGGCTGGACGCGGGATCGCTTATTTGTGAACACAGGCTGGTTTCCGTCTCAATCTTGTAACCTGAATCCATCTTCTGCTCAGGTTGAAATTATCTCGAAGTGTACTCGCATTTGCGGTAAAAAGCTGCCCGGCAGACGTGCCGTTTTGCGCTATTTTTTGCCGTAATTGACGGGCTAAGATGCTGGCTGGGAATTTTCTAATCTGGACTGATTTTGTGCTGACGCAAGCTCCAACCTTGCAGCATGTCTCCGGTGTTTGACTGCAGCGGTAAAATGCTGCTAAACTCAGCATTCATAGCCACTTATCCCACCACAAAAGAAGGTTGTTTCAAGTGCAAGGTTATACCCGCCGTCAACTGAAAGAAGATAAGTTTATCGACACTGCTCAGGGAGCAGCCGAATGGACCGCAGAGCACCGCACGCAGGTGATCGCCAGCGCGGTGGTTCTCATTATCGTGGTTGGCGGCACACTGGGTTTCATTTCCTGGCGGAGTCACCAAAACGACGCCGCCAACCTGGCATTGGGCTCGGCCATGCGGGTCTTCAACGCCACGGTGCGCACGGCTGGAGCGCCGGCGGGCACGGAAACAGAGAGCTATGCCTCCATAGCGGAGCGTGGAAAAGCGGCGGAAAAAGAACTCAAGAACGTAGCCGACAAGTATCCGCACACCGACGCCGGGCACATTGCCCGCTACCTGGAAGGCGTGGCTGCGATGCAGGCCGGTGAGAACAGCGTCGCGGAAAAGCAATTAAAGGCGGCTGCCGATTCCGGCGACAAGAACGTGGCCGCATTGGCCAAGATGGCGCTGGCCAACTACTATCGAGCCAACAACCGCACGGCTGACGCTACAAGAATTTACAAGGACCTGTCCGATCATCCGACAGAGACGGTCTCCAAGTCGGCTGCGCAATTGGCGATGGCCGACATGTATGAATCCACTGATCCGCAGCAAGCGGCCAGCATTTATCAGCAGATCCAGAAAGAGGACCCCAACAGCCCCGCTGCCCAGGCGGCTACGTCCAAGCTCACTGGCAACAAAGGCCCTGGCTCCAGCCCGCTGCCGGAATAAACTTCTCCGGCCGCAGCTTGGGTCCGAGCTGATTTCCACAGCCCCGAATCAGGGTTGCTCCGCATGCTACAACCTGGGAGTCGCCGGCGTATTCTCTAGCTGCTTGTTCTGCATTGGCTTTAGGTCTGAAGCCAAACCTTAACGCTTGATTGGCATCTCTAGATGCTGGTGACGCATAATCTTTTTGTGGCCGAAATTCGGAGGAGC
>DATFDA010000370.1:0-4924 GCA_035252525.1 Candidatus Angelobacter sp.
AATGTAACGCTTCTCTTTTCTGTAAAGACCGGGCGAGATAAACATCCAAACCTGGTACAGCAGGAACGGGCAAGCAATGAAAATGCCTGTGATCAATGCCAGCTTCAGAGAGAGGTTGAACGGGTCAGTGGGATTGGTGAAATTGAGCTCGGTCGGCATCTTATGCGCCTTCAACGCGAACTCGATGGGAGCACGCATCAGCGCATATATTGCTTCCCACTTGTACCACGACACGCCGAAACAAACGCCTACCGCAATAATGGAATAAAAGACGCGCCGCCGGAGTTCCTCCAGGTGCTGCAGAAGGCCCATGGTGGCCATCTGTTCATCGTTGTCCAATTGTCTTTTCTGGGGTTCTGCTACTAACTCAGGCATCGTAATCCTGCGGGACGCTGTTCTTGATCCGTTCTGTCAGACGGTTGAGGGCGCCTGTGAGGGACAAATCTTCATCATCCTTCAGTTTGGCGATCTCCGGTTGAATGTGCTTTACCGGATTTACTTCTTCCAGTTCCAGCTTGCGAATCTCATCGTGGATCTGCCCCTGGAACTGGTTACTCGCCTTCTTGAATTCGGCCACAAACTTTCCCAACTGGCGCGCGATTTCCGGAAGCCGCTTGGGTCCAAAAAGCATGAAAGCAATCAGGACCAGAAACACCATTTCTGGGAAGCCGAGGTTCATAGTGAGTAAACACATAATACCGCATCTCAGGTTAAAAAAAGACGGCCTTTTCCATTAAGTTTTCCAATCCCCGGTAACAAAATGCTTTGCAGCGCGTCCCTTAAATCGGGCATCTTAGCTTACTGAAGTTACTTTGGACGCGGGCACTTGCGGCGTTCTCACAACCCGTTTGGGCAAGACAAAACGGGGGCAGGAGAGGCTTAATTGTGGTGCTATACTTGCGTTAGCATCCCGCGATCCGGGTACTTAGCTCAAGCCGACAAGGAACATTCATGTCTCGTGGTTCTCGCCGTTCAACATTCCTCATCCTGCTGGTCATCTTAATCTGCGGTTTTCTGGGCGTAGGCTTCAGCCAGCGCAATGGAGGCTCCAATCCGGGCGGCGCGTCAGACTCTGACGTGCGCGATAATCTGCGGCAATTCTCAGAGGTTTACTCTCTGGTAGAGCAGAATTACGCCGAGCCGGTGAACCCTGATAAGGCCATCTACAACGGCGCCATTCCCGGGATGCTGCACGTACTGGATCCGCACTCGAATTTCCTTGATCCCAAGTCCTATTCCCTGCTGCGTGAAGAGCAGAGCGGCAAATACTACGGCGTGGGCATGCAGATTGCTCCCCGCAATAACAAGATCATCATAGTAGCGCCGTTCGTCGGCACTCCGGCTTACAAAGTGGGCCTGCGTCCTGGCGACGTGATTCTGGCGGTTGACGGCAAAGCGACAGAAAATCTCAGCGTGAGCGATGTGGCAGACATGCTCAAAGGCCCGCGCGGAACCAACGTCCACATCACCATCCTGCGGGAGGCCACGCCCAAGCCGCTGGAGTTCAACGTGGTGCGCGATGAAATACCCCGCAACAGCGTGGACCTGAAGTTCTTTATCAAGCCAGGCATCGGCTACATGCACATCACCGCCTTTAACGAGACCACTGAGCAGGAAGTGGAAGACGCTCTGCAGCAGTTCGGCGATGTCAAAGGCCTGATTCTTGATCTTCGCGGCAATCCCGGCGGCCTGCTCAATGAAGGCATTGGCGTGGCTGACCAGTTCCTGAAGAAAGGCCAGGTCATTGTCTCTCATCGCGGTCGCAGCTCACCGGAGAAGACTTATCGCGCCCCGCACGGTAACGGCGGCAAAGATTATCCTCTTGTCGTTTTGGTAAATCGCGGAACGGCTTCTGCGGCTGAGATTGTCTCCGGCGCCATCCAGGACCATGATCGCGGCCTGATCGTGGGCGAAGTCACTTTCGGCAAAGGCCTGGTGCAAACGGTTTATCCGCTTTCTGAAAACACTGGGCTCCTCCTGACCACGGCAAAGTATTACACGCCCAGCGGCCGCCTGATTCAGCGCGACTACAACGGCGTCTCCTTATATGACTACTATTACGCGCGGGCCCAGGAAGACAATCCAAACACCAACGCCAACACGCAATCCAAGGAAGTAAAGCTCACTGACAGCGGACGTACCATGTATGGCGGCGGCGGCATCACTCCGGATGTGAAGATTCCTCCCTTCAAACCCAACCATTTTGAAGACACGCTGCTGATCAAGTATGCCTTGTTCAATTTTGCCCAGCACTACCTGAACGGGCGTCATGTGGACAAGAACTTTGAAGTCACCGATGCGGTCATGCAGGACTTCCGCAAATTCCTTGACGAACAGAAGGTCCCGTACACTGAGGCCGAGCTTCAAGAAGGCCAGGACTGGATCAAGGCCAATATCAAGGCGGAAATCTTTATTTCAGAGTTTGGACAGGAAGAGGGTCTCAAAGTAAGGGCGCAAACCGATCCTCAGGTCCTGGCTGCGCTGAACGATCTGCCCAAGGCCAAGGAGCTGGCAGACAACGCCAGGAAAGTCATGGCGCAACGGGCTGCGGCCTCCGCCAGCAGATAGTTTTTCTCAACCCTCACCTCCTCAAAGGCCCGCTCGAAAAAGCGGGCCTTT
Source organism: Candidatus Angelobacter sp. (assembly GCA_035252525.1). Lineage (GTDB taxonomy): Bacteria > Acidobacteriota > Terriglobia > Terriglobales > Acidobacteriaceae > Angelobacter. The sequence goes on from DATFDA010000370.1 coordinate 2,620, forward strand.
GGTGTATCGGGCCGTGCGTTTGCGTCAGTCATTTACCCCCAAGGATGCAAAGGCCGCGGCGGAAAATGATGGATCGCACGGACCGCATCCGCTTGATCATTGTTCCCACAGTGCTGAAAGGGCTACTATGTCTGTGATGATTAGGCACGGGGATGTTGAAGTCGTCGCAAAGAAGCTGGCGGGCTTGCATCGAAACCTGTCGTGAGCGCCTCGCTTGGTACAGTTCTTCAACTCAAAGGCACGAGCATGGAGTTTGTTGCAATTGGTCCCGGAACCTTCATGATGGGGTGTTCTCCCGGCGACACGGAATGCTACTCCGAAGAAAAGCCTTCCCATGAGGTGGAGATCACCAGGCTTTTCGAGATCGGCAAATACCAGGTCACACAAGCGCAGTATCAGGAAGTGATGGGAACAAACCCCAGCTATTTCCCAGGACCGGACCATCCGGTGGAAGGCGTGAGTTGGGAAGACGCGCAGAAATTCTGTGAAAAACTGAATGCGCGCAAGGACGGCTTTCTCTATCGCCTGCCGACCGAGGCAGAGTGGGAATACGCGGCACGGGGCGGTAATCCATCGGCGCGTTATGGCCTACTGCCCGAAATCGCGTGGTACCACGATAATTCCGAAGGCAGCACGCACCCCGTGGGCCAGAAAAAGCCCAACGGCTTTGGAATGTATGACACGCTGGGCAATGTGTGGGAATGGGTGCAGGACCGCTACGGCCAGGAATACTACAGCCACAGCCCAGATCGCGATCCGCCGGGCCCGCTCAGTGGAGATTATCGCGTGGCCCGCGGCGGCTCCTGGCGAGGCATCGCCCGCGGACTGGCGCGCGTTTCTTCGCGCTACGTTCTTCGCGGCAGCGTGCGCAGCATCGTGGTGGGCTTCCGTTGCGCGAGGGAAAAGACAAACAAATAGCAATCAGCAATCGAGCAATCAGCAGTCAGCCAGTCAGCATTCAGCCAGACCAAAGCTTGCCAAGCTTCAATATGCAAAATCTTAATATACAAAGCCTTACCGCTGATCAACGCTGATGGGCAGTGATTTCCTTGTGCTTGATAGAGGGGCGGGAAGACTTGCGCGTCGTCATATAACGGACTTTGATGATTGCCACTGCTCGCATTCGTTCGGGGCGATCAGCACATAAAGAGCGCCCTGATGGCTAAGGGCTGGAATGTGGGCTGAATGCCTTTGGCTGAATGCTGATTGCCGAGGGCTGACTGCTTCTAAGTTACCAACGTACTCTTTTCCAATTTCGCAGATGAGCGCATGATGTCCGTGCTTGACATCGAGAAATTCTGGCCGGCAGTTGTGGGGGAACAGCTACCGGCCAGACAAAAGCTCATAAGCCAATCAACCAGGCCTCGGCAATTCCGGGGCCTGCTTTTTTGTTTAGAACACTGATTCATCCGCGGATGGGCCGTAAATAGACGGCACGGGGACGTTATTCAGCCGCAGATAAACAGAGAGCTGGCCGCGATGATGAATGCCGTGGCTCAGGATGAAGCTGCGAAACACCGCCGCGCGCGGCATGCTGAAGATGGTCTGTGCCCCGGCTTTCAACGCCCAGGGTTTCATCATCTCCACATCGGTGGCATTCTGCAGGATCTTGTGCGCCGCAGCCGTGTTCTTGTCAAAGGCCTCCAGGATTTCCGCGCGCGATTTAAACTCCGGATTGCGTGGCGCCGTGCTGACGTCAAAAGAGTCTGATCCCATCACGGCCTCAGCCCAGTGATTGATGGTGGCCAGGTGTGTGGCCAGGCCGCCTAAAGAGCTCGATTTGTCATGCGGCTTCCAGGTCAGCTTATCTTCCGGCACCCGCTCCAAAGTACGGCGCGTGGTCTTCATTTCATGCTCAAATTCAGGCAGAAGGGCGCTGCTGATTTGCTTGCTCTGGCCAAAAGATTGCGTATTCGCTGCCATAGTCTCCTCCATCGATGAATAGTAGCTCGACAGACATCTTACATGGCGAAACAGAGGCAGTGCAGCCTGAGGAGTTGTGCAAAAAGGAAATTGGCAATCGTGTAATCATTTCAGCCAATTACACAATTACCAAATTACCCAATTACTAATTTTTTTCTTAGCTCACACTCAGCACCCGCATCCCGGTTTCCACAGCTTTGACTGTTTTGCCGCCGGTGCGCACCACAACTGTGCAGTTGCGGCCTTTGGCTTTGGCTTTGTAGAGAGCCTGGTCGGCAATGCGCAGCACCTCAGCTGCGGTGAACTGATCAGCACTGGTGGATGCCACGCCTATGCTGACTGTAACATTCGTGTGCTTCTTGCCGCCACGCACGCGTCGTTT
>DATFDA010000371.1:0-3982 GCA_035252525.1 Candidatus Angelobacter sp.
AATGGCGCGGTTTTTGTGAATCATCCATTTTCAGTATATCCCGGCCCCTGCCGATAGATTTAAAATGAAAGGTACTCCAAAGTAGCGCCAACCCACCTTGCCCGAAAGTTATCAAAGGAGACTCATGGCCGTAATCAAGGCGGATTCCCGGAAGAACTCGACTGCAGTTGAAGATGCTCCAGCAACCCGGACTGAGAAAACATATGAAGGCCTGACGCGCCAGCAACTAGTCGAGATGTACCGCCTCATGTACCTTTCTCGCCGGCTGGATGATCGCGAAATCCTTTTGAAGCGTCAGCAGAAAATCTTCTTCCAGATCTCTGGTGCTGGACATGAGGCTTTGACCGTGGCTGCCGGCATCGCGCTGAAACCGGCATACGACTGGTTTTATCCCTATTATCGTGATCGCGCCCTCTGCCTGGCTTTGGGCGTCACTCCTTACGAGATGCTGTGCGAGGCCGTAGGTGCTGCCGATGATCCCGCGTCCGGTGGCCGGCAGATGCCTTCCCATTGGGGACATAAGAAATTCAATATCGTCAGCCAGTCCTCACCCACCGGAACTCAGTTATTGCAGGCAGTTGGCTGCGCTGAAGCCGGCAAATATTTCAGCCACCATCCCAGCGCCGCAGAAAAGAAGGACGGCGACTATCGCCACTTCAAGAACGTGGAATTCCACGGCGATGAAGTGGTCTATGTCTCTTGCGGTGATGGCACCACCAGCGAAGGCGAATTTTGGGAAGCCATGAATACTGCCTGCAATCAAAAGCTGCCTGTGATGTTTGTGGTGGAAGATAACGGCTACGCCATTTCCGTTCCGGTGGAAGTACAAACGGCAGGCGGCAGTATCTCCCAGCTCTTTCGCAGCTTTCCCAACCTCTTGATTGAGGAATGTGATGGCACCGACCCGATTGCCAGCTATGCCGCATGTAAGCGCGCCGTCGACTACTGCCGCGACGGCAAAGGTCCTGCTCTGGTCCATGGCCATGTAATTCGTCCTTACTCACACTCTTTGTCGGATGACGAAAAGCTTTATCGTCCCGAAAGCGAGCGCCAGGCCGATGCCAAACGCGATCCCATCACGCGCATGCAAATGTTCCTGGTCCGGGAAAACATCCTGAATGAAGACCAGATCAACAAGCTGGAAAAATCCGTAGATGAAGAGGTGCAGGCCGCTTCTGAACGCGCGGAGCACGCCGTTCTTCCGTCGGCGGATTCCGTGTACAACCACGTATATTCCGCAAATCTTGATCCGCACAGCATGAGCTCCGAGCCCAGATTTGAAGGCGCCGACAAGACCATGGCTGATCTGATCAACGCTGCTCTGAAAGACGAAATGAAGCGGGATGAGCGCGTCGTTATCTTTGGTGAAGACGTGGCTGATTGCAGCCGCGAAGAGTACCTGAAGCAGAAGCAGATCAAGGGTAAAGGCGGCGTCTTCAAGTTGACTGCTGGCCTTCAATGCGAATACGGCGGAGACCGTGTGTTCAATTCGCCTTTGGCAGAAGCCAATATTGTGGGTCGCGCCGTTGGCATGGCCACTCGCGGGCTGAAGCCGGTCGCCGAGATCCAGTTCTTTGATTACATCTGGCCTGCATACCATCAGATACGCAGTGAACTGGCTACGATGCGCTGGCGCTCGAATGGCAATTTCTCCTGCCCTGCGGTGATTCGCGTGGCCATTGGTGGCTATCTCACGGGCGGCGCCCTCTATCACTCTCAATGCGGCGAAGTGTTATTCACTCACAATCCCGGACTGCGCGTCTGCTTCCCATCTAACGCTCTCGACGCCTGCGGCCTGCTGCATACCGCCATCCGCTGCGACGATCCTGTGATGTTTCTCGAGCATAAGCGGCTTTACCGCGAGACGTTTGGCCGCGCGCCTTATCCCGGACCGGATTACATGATCCCTTTCGGAAAGGCCAAAACCGTCAAAGAGGGCAAAGACCTCAGCGTCATTACTTATGGCGCGGTGGTGCCACGCGCCTTGCAGGCAGCGCAGAGAATTGAACGCGAGCAGGGAGTGAGTGTAGAGCTGATCGACCTGCGCACGCTGAACCCTTACGATTGGGAGGCCATTGCGAACTCAGTGCGCAAAACCAGCCGCGTGATCGTGGCGTATGAAGATACTTTGAGCTGGGGTTACGGCGCTGAAATAGCCGCGCGCATTGCGGACGAACTGTTCGAAGACCTAGACGCTCCGGTGAAACGGGTGGCTGCCACCGACACTTTCGTGGCCTATCAGCCGATTCTGGAAGATGTGATTCTGCCCCAGGCAGATGATCTTTATAAAGCCATGGACAGCCTGGCGAAGTTCTAGGCGGGGGCAACCTGCATGATTGAAACACACAAACTCTGGTTATTTCTGACCGCGTCCCTTGTTCTGGCCGCGACGCCAGGGCCCGGAATGCTTTACGTGCTTTCGCGCACACTCACCGGCGGAAAACGTGAAGGCATTTCCTCTTCGTTGGGTACGTTCCTTGGCGGTTTGGTGCATGTTATTGCGGCCGCTGCCGGACTCTCGATTGTGCTGGCCACCTCAGCCATTGCGTTTTCTGTGGTGAAGTACGCTGGCGCCGGATACCTCATTTATCTCGGTATCAGGCTGATATGGAATTCGGATCGTGATCTCGATGCGAGTGGATTAGTAAGCGCAGGAACCAGAGGTTCGCCCTTTCTGCAGGGAATTTTCACTGAAGTCCTGAATCCTAAAACCGCGCTATTCTTCCTGTCATTTATTCCACAGTTCGTTCCCCGGCATGGGAGCCACGCCTTTTCCGCCTTTTTACTGCTGGGGCTCATTTCAGTGGCTCTCAATACGACGGGTGATCTGCTCGCCGTCATGCTCGCAGCTCCACTGAAACAACTGTTCACGCGCTCCCGCCGGGCCCAGATCAGGCAAAGACGCGCGAGCGGCGCAGCCATGATTGCCTTGGGTGCCTATGTTGCGGTTTCAGACCACTAGTAGTCGGGACTAGGCCCCATTTAGTGCCTGGTTTTGGCGGATGGATAGAACACTCAAGCAGGGCTCGAGGCATAGGCTCCTCTGCTTTTTTCGACCGAGCTGTTTGGATTACTCATGTTGCTCTTGGAATGAGCTTCGACCGGAGTAAGATCCGATCGCGAGTTAACAGCGGCACTTGATGAATAATGCTGGTCACGCCGATGATTTCATCAGCGGGGTCGCTGTGAAAATCCAGCTTGGAGATTTCCTGGCAAATCCTCAGACTGATAGGCCAGATATGGATTCGAGAAAGAGCGAGCGTGAACTCCTGCGAGCCGATATCGATTGTAATTCGCTTCAATTGGGCTAACTTGGCCAACTCCCACAATACTATGGCCGATATGCTCCAGGGATTCTCCCGCAAAAGCCTCTGTTCGCCCCGCCGGAGGGTTCCTTGAAGGGCATGAACGAGTATGTGGGTATCAAGATTCAGCATTCCATTTGATTCCAGTAGACAGAATGTCCCCGTGTATCTGGATCTTCTGCTTCATGCTCCCGATGAGTTCACTGCAGTCCGAACTTGCGGGAATGAGCCGCGCCACTGCTTTGCCGTGTTTGGTTATGAGGATTCCCTCGGGTTGAAGATTTTCCAGGATCGCCAGACACTGCTCTTTGAATTTGGAGGCATTTATCTTCTGCATGCTGCCATTGTAGAAATGGACATAAATACTGTCCAGTCACAAATTATGTCCATTATCTGGACTGTTGGTAAGTTTCAACTCGTTCCAACATCCAGCGGTCCAACGCTAATAGAAGCTCTTCTCGATTCGAATATGGCCCCGGCTGGTAGCCCTTTGAACTGATCCCCCGTTGCGCCAAGTCAGACAGTTGCCAGTCCTGCTTATTGGTGATGTCCCAGAATTCAACCGCATCCTGCGGATTAAATCCTGGCTTTTTGATCTCGTCAGGATGGAAATGCCACTCGCAAACGATCTCCGTGTGGTCCACCGCCTTCGGCCACATCGTGAACGTCAGCATGTA
>DATFDA010000372.1:0-6475 GCA_035252525.1 Candidatus Angelobacter sp.
AATTTCCACCGGCTCGGCCGCAGCTTTCAGGCGGAAGTAGATGGTTGAGAGAATCCCCCGTGGAATCGGCAGCAGGTGCGGCGTAAAAATCAACTGATCGTCTCTCAGCCCAAGCTGTTCGAGAATTTCGCCGGTGTGGCGATGATTGAAAACTGAATATGCAGACAGGTTCTCTGCCACTTCAACAAAATGCGTCTTCTGCGTGGGTTGCTTGCCCGCACCGGAAACGCCTGATTTAGCATCGCAGACTATGCCGTGGTCTAGATCCAGCAATCCACCCTGAACCAGCGGCGCGAGGGCAAGAATGATGGAAGTGGCATAACAGCCTGCGTTAGCTACGAGCGAAGCTTCCTTGAGCCGATTGCGATGCAGTTCCGGAATGCCGTAAACCGCGCGCGCGGTGATGTGATCAGCAAGTTCGGGATCCTGATCGTGAAACTGATACACAGCCCGAGACTCCGGCTTTAACAACCTCCACGCGCCGCTCAGATCGATCACCTGCATTCCCTGCTGCATGGCTTCCGGAACCCATTCGCGGGAAACTTCATGCGGAGTAGCAAGAAAAAGAACATTCACTCCCTTGTTGCGCAGATTTTCCCAGGAGAACTTCTCCAGGGGAAAGCCGCCATTTCCAGCAATATGGGGATAAAGCTCATCTAGCTTTGCAGGACCGGAGGTTTCGGTGTCGCGCGTGAACAGCACAGGCTTCTTCACCTGCGGGTGGCGATACAGCAGACGCGCCAGCTCAAAGCCGGCGTAGCCGGTGGCCCCGACTACAGCGGGTTGGACGCTCGCGGGCATCAGGCTCGCATTCCTTCCAATCGAGTCTGAAGCTGCCTTGCTTTCTTGTTGTTTCCGGAAATAATGAGAATCGTGTCGTCGCCGGCGACTGTGCCGACTACTTCATCCCAGCCTTCAGCATCAACGGCTACTGCGACAGGCTGGGCGCTGCCGGGGATGGTCTTGATGACCAACAGGTTCTGCGCCCGGCGAATCTCACGCACAAACTCCCGCAGCACGCGAGAGACCGCAGGCATGGGCTCGGCAGAGGCATCACCGTTGGGCAAAATATACCCTTCCGCCGTTTTCACCAGTCGCAATTCATTGATGTCGCGTGACAGCGTAGCCTGGGTCACCTGGAAGCCGCGCCGCGCAAGCACTTTGCACAGCTCCTGCTGGTTGGGCAGAGGGGCTTGGTGAGCCAGTTCCAGAATCGTTTGCTGTCGCGCCAGTTTGGCCATAACGAATAATTATTCAGTCTACTGTATAAATATGCAATGTCAGCGATGAGGGAGTCAACACAAAAATGAAAAATCTGACAAAGGAATATCAAAGCGAGAGAAATACTCAGCGGCCGTTTCCAGAAGAACTACGCCTATCCCGCGGGCGCAAATTGAATGGGCATAGTTGGCGTGGGGCTGCCACCGCGGGGCTCGATTGTTACTGCGAAGGCCTTGGCCTGGATTCCACCATCCTGCATAGCATGCAACATTAGCGCGCTGCCCTTTGAATCGGGAGAGAAGGTCCCTGCGGGCATGGGCGCTGCGCCAGTGGAAGGCAGCAACCAGAGCTCATACACCTTGTCGTCCGGCAATAGAGGAAGGTTGTTGGCCATGAGGAGAACATGGCCCTTCTGTGGCTGATAAATAGTCTTTACCTGCGGCTGAGGAACGTTTTTGGCGGAAACCAGAGTCATGCGCGGCAGGCTTGAATCATTCATCATCTGCATCACTTCCATGGCCAGAGCCGCCCTTCCGCGCTGATCCTGCAGCTCCCGGGCAAGCCGATCACGAGTATCGCGCAGGTGCAGGTTTTCCCTTACCAGTGCCACACTGGCGATCAGCACTAAAACAGCTACAAGCGTGGGCGCCAGGCGAAGCCAGCGCGGTTGCAAGCGGCCGAGAATAAACCGGCTCTTATGCTTGTGCTGGATTCGCGGCTCCGCTGCAATAGCCTGCATCAGCCGCTCACGCGAGCGTTGCGGTGGCTGCGGACCAGACGTGGACAACGCCAGTAGCGCCACATCCGCACGCAAGGCTTCCAGTTCCCGGCGGCACTCACCGCAGGAGTCGAGATGCTGGCGCAGTTCGGCCATTTCACGTTCATCGTCGAGCCCATGCATGGCATAGAGCGCAAGCGAATCAGCGTATTGTGCGTGCTCCTTCATGAAAATGCTTTTCTTAGAGCCAGCAGGCCGGAGCGGATTCTGGTCTTCACCGTTCCCAGAGGCTCACCAGTTTTATTGGCGATTTCTGTATGCGTCAAACCTTCAAAGAATGCCATCTCCAGCAGCCTGCGCTGGTCGGCGGGAAGCTGACCCAGCACTCCACGTACTTTGCTGATGGCCAGGCGCTGCGAAGCCTCGTCTTCCAGGTTAACTCCGGTCGAAATTGGCAGCTCATCGATATCGTCCTCCATAGGACGCTTGCGCAGCAGATCAATGGCCCGGTTACGGGCGATTACGGCCAGCCACGGCGCAAGCTTCCCCCGGTCCGCATCAAAGGCCTGCGGATTACGCCAGAGCTGAAGAAAGACCTCCTGTACCAGATCTTCCGCCGCACTTGTATTGCCGAGCACACGCAAGGCCACCCCATAAACAATGCCGGAATAGCGGTCATACAGGCCGGCCATGGCAGCCTGGTCGCCATCGCGAACACGCGCGATCAGGGCCGCTTCGTCCGTTTGATTTGACACTTGCGTGCCTGACACGCGCATTGCAAGCTTCCTTAGGAGTACGCGACTCCGCTCTGAACGGATTTCACCCTTCCCTGCCCGCAGATCACTTCAGGGACGCTTATCGGCGCTCTTTCCTTGGGAGGCTCCGTCAGGTCGCGTGCCATCAAGATATCAATTGTGGTGGCGTGAGACAAATCACGGTGTTCTCCTTCGCTCCATGGTTGAGGCATGTTCCATTTCTTTGATTCCGCTCACCGGGTAGCAGAGCGACTCATTGTTCGTGTTACCATCAGCCGCATGAACTTAAGACTCACAGCAATCATAAGTTCGCTGCTACTCTTTTCGTCCTTTGCGCTGGCCGCTGAGAACCCTGATTTCACGGTCAAAAAGCTCGGGGAAGGCATTTACGCAGCAGTGAGCGGCGATGGCAGTAAGGCCGGCAGCAATGCGGGTTTTATCATTGGCAGCAATGGCGTTCTGGTAGTGGATACGTTTGAGGATGTGGCGCCCGCGAAAGAGCTCCTGGCGGAAATCCGCAAGGTGACAAAACTTCCCATTCGTTTTGTCGTAAATACGCACTACCACCTGGACCACACGGGCGGAAACGCGGTTTTTGCTCAAGAAGGCGCGACGATTATTGCTCAACGCAACCTGCGTGGCTGGTTGAATACAGAAAACCTGAAATTTTTCGGCCCCAATCCCAAGCCGGAAGCCAAGGCGCGGGTGGAAGCGCTGGTCCCGCCGGACCTTGTCTACTCAAAGGCGGTGGACATCTTTCTGGGCTCACGCGTGGTGCAGGTGCGCTACATGCTTGGCCATACCGGCGGTGATTCGGTTGTTACCATACCTGACGCCAATGTGGTTTTTGGCGGTGACCTGGTCTGGCAAAAGCATCTGCCGAACCTGATTGACGCTACTACTGATGCATGGATCAAGTCGCTGGAGATTCTGCTCTCGGAACATCCTTCAGCGACCTTCGTCTCCGGACATGGAGATATCGCAACGGCGCAGGACGTTCACGATTTTCATGATTACCTGATCTTTTTGCGCGACGCCGTGGCCAAAGCCCAAGCGGAAGGAAAAACCGGACAGGCCGTGGTTGATGCCGTGCTGCCGCAACTGCAGGAAAAATACGGCGGCTGGGGATTTTTCAAGGCATTCTCCACGCGTAACATTCTGCAAACTGCCGCTGAATTGAAAGGCGAGAAGAAGGTTCCGGTTCCCGCAGAGCCCGCGGGTGATTAATCTCCGGACCTGCGATGCAGATGAAATCCACCAAAGGACACGCAGATCTAAGTTCGTCCACAGGCACCCAGCTATGCAGAGTCACAAATTTATTCAGTTTTCCACTTTTCTAATCCTCATTGCGTCAATGGCTCCAGCCCAGACAAAAGCGCCTGCGCCTCCGGTCGCACGCCAAGACAACGTCAAGGAAATGATTCATGGCGTGGAGATTGTGGACCCGTACCGTTGGCTGGAAGACCAGCAGAGCCCGGAAACACGCAAGTGGTTGCAAGAGGAAGATTCCTACACGCATTCAATGCTGGACGGACTGCCGGTTCGCGAGCGCGCTTTCCAGCGGCTGTGGGCCATGGCGAATCATGATTCCATGGGAAGCCCTCGTATTGAAAACGGCTACTACTTTTTTTCTCGGCGCAGCGAAGGCCAGGACTTATGGAGTGTGTATCTCCGCAAAGGAATCACTGGCAAAGACGAGCTTCTGCTGGACCCACTTCCTCTCAGTCCGGATCATACAACTTCAATTGGAATATACGTTCCGAGCCAGGATGCGCGGCTCATGATCTACAGTATACGCCGCGGCGGAGAGGACGAATCGGAGTTGCATGTTCTTGACCTGCAAACGCACCGCGATCTTCCTGACTTGATGCCTCGCGGATTTTATCTGAATGTTACCTGGAAGAAAGATGCTTCAGGCTTTTTCTATTCCAAAGGCGATCGTGTCATCGGTAAGCGGATTTACTTTCACAAACTGGGAACAACTCCCGCTTCTGATGTGGAACTGTTTGGAAAAGGCTACGGTCCGGACACATGGATTGATCCAATTGCATCGCGGAACGGACACTACCTGCTGGCCGTAGTGAGCAAAGGCTGGGCCAATGACGAAATTTATATCAAGGACCTGGAACAGGGAAATGGCGAGTTCCGGCCGCTGATTAACGGGCTAAACTCGCACTTCAACGTTGAATTTGCCGGGGATGTTCTGATTGTCGCCACAGATTGGCAGGCTCCGCGCTATCGCATTCTAAAAATCGACTTGCATCATCCTGAGCGCGAGCACTGGCAGGAGATTGTTCCTCAGCAGAAGGATGCAATGCAGGAATTTTCTCTCATCGGCGACCGGCTCTATGTGAACTACCTGCACAACGTTACTACACAAATATCCATCTTCTCTCTCGATGGTAAACCGCTGGGACAAGTGGAAATGCCATCTGCGGGCTCAGGCGGGATTCACGGAAGGTTTGGCCAGGATGAAGGCGTGCTTGCCTTCTCGTCTTACACGGTTCCATACTCTTCTTATAGATATTTCGCATCATCAGGCAAGCGGGAGCTCTGGTTTCGAGACCCAGTTTCCTTTGACTCTGACCGCTATACAAGCCAACAAGTCTGGTACAAGTCGAAAGATGGCACCCAAGTGCCGATGTTTCTGATCCATCGCAAAGGCCTGCGACCAAACGGTAACGTTCCCACCATCCTCTATGGCTACGGCGGCTTTGACGTAAGCCTGACTCCTGATTTTGATCCGTTCATCGCGTGGTGGATAGAACAAGGCGGACTGTATGCAGTGGCAAATCTCCGTGGCGGAGGCGAATTCGGTGAGGCATGGCACCACGCAGGCATGCTGGAGAAAAAGCAAAACGTCTTTGACGATTTCATTGCCGCGGCGGAATGGCTGATCAACAACAAGTACACATCGCGGGAAAAGCTGGCTATCCGCGGTGGAAGCAATGGCGGATTGCTGGTGGGCACGGTGACAACGCAGCGTCCGGAACTGTTTCGTGCGGTGGACTGCTGGCATCCTGATTTGGACATGGTGCGCTACTACAAATTCACTAAGAACAACAATCCTCCAGCGCTGCTTGAATACGGAAACGCGGCTGATCCTGAGCAGTTCAAGTTCCTCTATGCATATTCTCCGTATCAGCACGTGAAGCCCGGAACAAAGTATCCGGCCATGCTGATCATCAGCGGTGACGAAGACACTCGGGTTCCACCCGAGCAAGCGCGCAAGATGACGGCGCGGCTACAGGCCGCGACGAATTCAGGTCTGCCGATCCTGTTGCTCTACGATACAAAATCCGGACACTCAGGCGGCAAGCCACTGAAAAAGGCATTGCAAGATGAGGCGCTGGAGTTGTCGTTCTTAGCATGGCAATTAGGAGTGAAGTAAACAGTTGCAGCAAAGCGGCTACCGAGCAGCAGGAAACAAGCTGTAGAAATTCTTTGCTGTCTGCAATCCGATCTCAGGACAACTTACGCCGCGCAATTGCGCAATGGCTTCGGCCGTGTTGACTACGAATGACGGTTCATTGCGCCTGCCGCGATGCGGGACGGGCGCAAGGTAAGGTGAATCCGTCTCGATCAGCATGCGGTCGAGCGGCACCTGCTTTGCCGCCTGGCGAATATTTTCCGCTTTGGAAAAGCTGACATTGCCCGCAAATGAGATGTAGAAACCAAAATCCAGCGCGGCCTGGGCGTGTTTCCACTCACCGGTGAAGCAGTGCAGAATGCCCGGCAGCCCTGAAGGTGCCCAATGCTGGCGAAGCATTTGAAGGCAATC
>DATFDA010000373.1:0-6311 GCA_035252525.1 Candidatus Angelobacter sp.
CGCGTGGACGGCCTCGCCCTCAAAAAAAGCAATTAGCGATTAGCCTTTAGCGCAATTAGCCATTAGCATTTAGTGGCTTTTGCGCAACCTTCGATTGTAAATTACAAACCGTGATCTCTCTGCGCTTAGTCGTGAGCAGACGGGAGCGTATTCGGAGAACGCAAAGAGCGTGAGCCGGTTGGGTATTTTATGGCTAATGGCTAAGAGCTAAAGGCTAACGGCTAAGCTGAGAATCGCCGCGCGGTCAAAACCACCACGCCCAAGCCCAGAAGGAGCACTCCGCTTTCCAGTTCGGTGGACCAGACGTGCAGGCGGTTGAACTCGATGCGGCGTGTATCGGACGGGGAGACATTGTCAATTACGCCCATACTGCTGCGCAGAGACTGCATCCTGGGAATTACGGAAAGTTGAGAGGTCAGGGTGAACAGCAGCATGATCAGCACTAAAATATGGCTGGCAGAGAACGCCCGCGATTGCGCGTGCTTCATGCGGTTGTATAAGAGAGAGCAAACAAGAAATACTATTCCCGCCGTAACACCCATCCAGTGCAAAGCCTTCAAGCTGGGATTCACCACGTTTCCTGCGAGCTCATTGCTGGGCAAAACGGTGAAGACGGTTGGCGCAAGAACAAAAGCAAAGAAGATGATGCCGCCAATCCAGACGATCAGGCACAACAGCATCAGGGCTCGAAGCCAACTCATACGGGAACAGGGAGGCTCTGGATGATATCGCGAATGATGGTTTCTGCCTGCTCCGACTTCTTCAGGGTTGAGGAGTAACGCGCGTTAATGACCACGCGGTGGGAGAAAACGGCCACCGCCAGAGTTTTGAAGTCTTCCGGGGTACAGAAGTTGCGGCCATTCAGGTAAGCCATGGCCTGCGCGGCGCGATAAAGCATAATGGAGCCGCGCGGAGAAACGCCGAGCGCCAGGGATTCCGATTCACGCGTGCGGTTCACGATAGCGAGAGCGTAATCAACCAATGAGTCGTCCACCTTTACCTGCGTGACCTCATCCTGCATGGCGATCACGTCCGCGCCGCTGGCTGCGGGACGGACCTGTTCCAGCCGCGCGGCTCCTGCTTCGGAACGCAATATCTCTCGTTCATTGTCGGCATGCGGATAGCCCATCCGCACCCGAACCAGGAATCGGTCCAATTGCGATTCTGGAAGCGGATAAGTGCCGTGATGTTCAACCGGGTTCTGAGTGGCCAGGACAAGGAATGGCTGGGGCAGCGGATGCGAGTGGCCGTCCATGGTTACCTGGCCCTCGTTCATGGCTTCCAGCAGAGCCGACTGGGTTTTGGGCGTGGTGCGATTGATTTCATCGGCCAGAAGAATATTGGTGAAGACCGGGCCGGCCTTGAATTCGAACTGCTGCTCTATCGCCGAATAAACCGAGATGCCCAAAAGGTCTGAAGGCAGCATGTCACTGGTGAACTGGATACGCTGAAAGGTGCAATCCAAAGTCCGGGCCAGCGTATGCGCCAGAGTGGTTTTGCCAACGCCGGGAACACCTTCAATGAGCAGGTGGCCACGGGCAAGCACAGCCACCATGGCCATGCGGACAACCTCGTCATTTCCGCGAATAATGGTGCGCAAAGACTGCTCGATTGCGGCGGCGCGAACGGCTGCTGAAGACTGGAGCTGCGTTGAAACCATGTGTTGGGCTCTATTGTATCGCCCTGAGGCAAATTGCTGCCCGGGCGCCGGAATTACCGGAGTTGTTCTTACTTTACTATGCTTGCCACGGCCAAACAGCTCAAGCCGGAGAAACGCTTAGGTGGTTATTAAAGTAACCAGCCAAAATGTCGTTCAGCCCTGCAAGAATCCCGGTCCTTCCGAAAGAACGTGCACACGCCATCAGCTTGCAATTCCACCTCCTTGAGCGATACCGATCGCCTGCATGCAGGCCTCTTTGGCTGTACATTATTAATCGGCTTAACCGGTCACGGGGGGCACTTTTGGAGATCAAGCCGCTTTATCTGTTGGCAGACAGCCAGCTACTGTTTCTTGAGCAGGGCTGCAACGGTTTCACTCAGCGCCTTAAAGAAGACCTTCCTGCCGATCCCAAAGCGGCCTACATAGGCGCGTCCAACAATAATCAGACTGAGTTTTACGATCTCTTCCTCGCCGCCATGGAGCTGATTGGTATCAAACAGTGCCGCATGGTCCCTGAGCAACTCGCAGATGACGACCGCGCGTTTTTGGAAGAAGCCAGTTTGGTCCTGCTTTCTGGAGGTGATACGCAACGCGGCTGGCGAGTTTTTATGCAAAATGGCGTCAAAGAGATGCTCCTGCGCAAGCGGTATGACGGCAGCGTTCTGGTTGGAGTCTCCGCCGGTGCGGTCCAGTTAGCGCTGGGAGCACTCAGCGAGGAAACCCAGCCCAAGGTGATCGAGATGTTCGGCTTTGCTCCGTTCTATATAGGCGCTCATGAAGAAGCTGAGGACTGGTGGAACCTGCGCGCGCTGGTGAATCTCTCGCGCAGTGACCAGCGAGGCATCGGAATTCCTGCCGGTGGCGGCGCCATCTACTTCCCTGATGGCACCCTTGAGCCGATTCGGCGTCCTCTGATCGAGTTCATGAAAGAAGATGAAGGAATTAAAGAACGCCTGCTTGTGCCGGAGTAGCAGGTCTACTGCTTATCTCTCGATGCTCCGCTTGCGACTGCCTGGGATCCTCCGGCGCTGGCGACAGCGTCTGACGTTGCCGGCATATTAAGTAATTCCTGCTGCGAATAATCTGGGCCCAACCCAAGCTTAATGAGCGCGCGCGAATCCGGCGTGACCTTGCTTTGCCAGCCGTTGTCGCTCTGATACTTCACCATGGCCGCCTGGGTGCGGACGTCCCATTCACCGCTGGGTTCACCGGTCAGGTAGTGTTCGCGGATGAGCGCATTCTGGATCTCGCGGGCGCGCTCGGGCGCAATCTGCTGCTGGCCGTGGCGCTTCCACGAGGTCTTCTTGCCACGGCGGTGTGACCGGCTGTGGTGCTTGCTTGACTTATGGGTGGTCTTTTTGGGAGCCGGCTGTGCCAATCCCAGGCTCGCGCACAGGGCCAGCAATAAACTGGGCAAAAAAATCTTCCTGAAGGTCAGACGCAAAAAACACCTCTAGGGTCTAAAGTGGCGGCCAATATGATGTCACGATTTGATGCCGTGGTTCCACAACTATGTTGGCCAGCTCTGTTACTGAAGAGTCCCTGAATAGGCAACTCCATTTACCGGGTAAACCCCGTAGAAACATAAAGTTGCGCCGGAAAAGAGCCGGATTCCGGCGCCAGGATCATGGCCAATTTAAGGCAGGGTGCCGGAAAGAAGCGTGTTTCCGGATGCCCCCCGCCCTTGCCGGACAAGGAAAACCACGTCCTCACCGCTCTTGAGTTGCGAGGCCACCTTGCGGAAATCTTCCTCATTGTTGACCGCCTGCCGGTTAACTTTCAGGATAATCATCCCAGGTTGCATCTGCAGATCGTCTGCAAATGAATCCGGCTTCACCTCCGTCACCTGCACGCCGCGATTCTTGGAATCGAGCCCAAGCCGGTCGACTGTCTCATTCGTCACGTTGCGCACGCTCAAACCCAGCTTGTTGGGTGAACTCATGCTGCTGTCGGCGTTATTGTCATCGGATTCGCCGCGGTCATCGGCCACTACCTTGGCGCGGTCGCCCACGGTTACCGTAGCCTGCTTTTTCTGCCCGTTGCGGACGTACTCAATTCCAACTTTTGTTCCCGGCTTAACGTTCGAGATTACATTCACCAGGTCGTCGCCATTCTTGATCTGCTTGCCGTTGACGGCGGTAATGGTGTCCTCAGCCTGGAGCCCCGCCCGCTCCGCTCCCTGACCGGGAGTCACGCCGGAAATAGTTACGCCTTCTTTTACTCCGTAAACTCGCGCCAACGCAGGCGTCTGCGGATTGAACGTTACGCCAATGGATCCGCGGGCAACGCGGTGCTCGGCGCTGGTGAGCTGGTCATAGACTTCGCGGACCGTGTTGGACGGCATGGCGAAACCCACGCCTTGATAGCCATAGGTCTGGGTATAGATGGCGGTATTAATGCCGATAACCTCGCCCCGCATATTCACCAGCGGCCCGCCGGAGTTGCCGGGATTGATGGCAGCATCCGTCTGGATGAATGACTGGAACTGGCGTGAAGGATTGATATTGCGTCCGCGGGCGGAAACAATGCCGGCGGTCACGGTATTTTCCAGGCCAAAGGGGCTGCCCATGGCCAGCACCCAATCGCCAATACCCATACTGTCAGAGTCGCCCAGCGTTGCCGGCACAAGCTGTTTGTCCTTGGGAGGCTCAATCTTGATTACAGCCAGATCAGTTTCGCGGTCAACGCCCACCACTTTTGCGTCGTGTTGAATGCCAATTGGATCATCCTTAAGGCGGACCCGAATGCGGTCTGCGCCGTCCACCACGTGGAAATTGGTGATGATATAGCCATTAGAATTCAGAATTACGCCTGAACCCAGAGAGCGTGAGCGTCCTCCACCAGGACCATCGCCAAACGGGTTCTGGTCGTCATCGCCACCCTGGCCTCCCTGACCACCCTGACCGCCAAAAAAGCGGTTAAAGAAATCCTGCAGATCGTCGCCCTGATCACCCTGGCCATTACCTTGGCCATTACCCTGGCCGCGATTCAAGCGGCGTCGCGGTTTGGGGTTCGATTCCGTATTAATGTTCACCACTGCCGGTTCCACTCGCTTGGCCACCTGGCCGAATGTGTTACTGAGCTGCTGCGGTGTCTGCATCGGCAGCAGGCTGGCGTCGGGTGATGAATTGCCTTTTACTCCGCTGCGGCTCAGCACAGTGCCAATCAGGATGCCAATGGTCAACGTCAGCAGAATCACCAGGCTGGAAACCAGCCTTTGGCCCCTGATTCGTGCCAGCAACGCGGAAAAGCGCGAGTTCATATAAAGACCAACCTCCGGGACTATTGCGACCTTAAGAAATTATAGAATGGAATGCTCCGGCAAAGGCACTGATCTCCACTCTGATGGGACGCACACTCTTAGACGCTGAAACAGGCAGGTGCGTTATCCGGCAGAACTGGTCTGTTCCCGCCTGCCCGCTACTTCCGCGTCGCTCCGGGACACGCTTCCAAGCACCTCAGAAAGCAGAATCCCTGCCACAATCAACACCGCGCCCGCTCCGGCCCGGATTCCCAGCCGCTCTCCCGTCACAACATAGGATGTCAGCCATCCAAACACCGGCTCCAGCGTAAAGATCAACGCCGCATGAGTGGCCGGCGTGAACTGCTGCGCCCATGCCTGGACGGTAAACGCCACCGCCGTCCCCAGCACCCCGGTAATCAGGATCGCCGCAATCACCGTTTCATTCAGGTGCAAGTGCGGCTTCTCCAGCAAAGGCGATGCCACGCCAGTCAGGATTGCCGCCACCGCCACTTGCAGAAACGCCATCTGCTCAAACGGAAAGCGCTCCGTCGCCCGCCCCAGAAAGACAATCTGGAAAGCGAAGGCCAACGCGCAGGCCAGCGTGAGCAAATCGCCCGTATTCACGTTGGCGAAGTCGGCTATCCCCTGCCGTCCGGCGGGCACCGTCATCAGGAACAACCCACCGATGGCCAGCAAAATCCCAAGCGCGCGCCACAGGTGGATGCGAGTCCGCCACAGCGCGATGATCACAATCGGCACCAGCACGGTCGAAACGCCGGTGAGAAACGCCGACTTTGACGGTGTTGTCAGCACCAGCCCGGTAGACTGGAAGGCGTATCCCAGGAACAGAAATACGCCTACGCTGCAGCCCATGAGAAACGCAGGCCGTGTGAGCCGCGCGATGTCCTCCCGGTAGTAGATAGCCAGAAGCACCGCCGCCAGCCCCAGCCGAACCGCATTCAGCGCCAACGGAGACGCATCCCGCAGTGCCGCTTTCATCAGGACAAAAGTGCTGCCCCATATAAAGGTGACCACAACCAGCAGCAAATGAGCTTTAATCGGGCGGCGCACCTGGCTATTTTATCGTCCCATTCTCGCGTTAGTTCGCGGCCAAATCTCCCTTTTGTGTTCCTTCGTGGTCTTTGGGGTTCGATTTGCCTTTCCGGCTTCGCCGATTTTGGGTTCCTTTGTGTTCCTCTGTGCCCTCTGTGGTAAAGCCGGTTTTCCGATCACGATGGGTGTTGGTTTCCCGATCACCAGATCGCCCGTCGACCGTGTGGCACAGCCGCCCTCGGCTGTGGGTTCCGATCTCGGGTTCCCTCTGCGCTCTCTGCGTTCTCTGCGGTGAGATCCTGGGTGTTGGTTTTCCGATTACGGCGATCACGTTGCGATCACGCGCGATCTTTT
>DATFDA010000374.1:0-3126 GCA_035252525.1 Candidatus Angelobacter sp.
AACCTGCTCCGCAAAGCAAAATTTAAACAGACGACTCACCAACCCGAACTTTCCGGTCCTTGATGGCCCTGTGCCGTGACAGGAGTGGCGTTTGTATTTAGACGCAGATTATACGCAGAGAGGTGTCCAAGGCAATAACAGAGTGAAGGCAGGCGGGGTTTTTAGTTGACTTCGGCAAAGTCCATGCCGTCGGCAAACTGAAGTCCGGCAATCTGCTTGGCGTGGAACTGCACTTCCAGGTATGCCTTCAGAATGGCGATGTGCAGGGATTCGCGTTCAGCGGGACTGGAGCACTCGGTCCGAATCCGGTCCAGTTCCATATAGCGGTCATGCGCTTCTACAAATTTGTTTACGATCGTGTTCATGGCGGCTGTCATTCTTCTAGGCCTCAGCCTTCTTACGAATCACTCAAAGACCTTAGAAGCTCTCCTTTGTTGCTCTAGCCCGGTAACGTTACTCAGATAACGTTACCGTGCATCACAGAATCTACTTTCGCACCGTCATATACGCTGTGAGACAAGTCACACCGCATTGCAGAACACGCGATTTCGAACCGAGTGATAAAGGATTAAGTGATTCGGGTGGAAGCGTCACCGGTCCCAGGGAATGCCACGATTTCACGAGGATTGGCATTTTAACTCTCAAGGAAAATTTGCATTGCATGGATCTCTAATCGGGGAAGAAAAGGAAGCTGCGGCAGGCTGGTAGCTTCCTTTTACCCAAACGGAACTCGGCTCCTGTTATCTGACCAGGTTTGCCGAAACAGGGTTGGCGCTGCCCGGCGCGGGAGGCGGACCCTCAGGCTGGCATACGCCAGTAGTTCCTCCCGCCACTCCGATATAGCACAGGCAGGGACGCACACAGATGGTTGAACTGGTACACGGACTGCCGCAGGCCGTGCCCGCAGCCGCTTGAGTCGCCAGTTGGGAAGCAGAAACGCAAACAGCCGATAGCATCACGGCCAAAGATACCGTAAACAGCATTTTTCTCATCATGGTTCAATTCTCCCTTTTTTTGTTCAGAGGCTCGCTTGAGCAGACTGCTTCGATCCTGTTCGCTGTTTAAGTTCTTTGAGCGCCGCGCTGTCGAGCACTCCCGACCACACTTTCTCAACATTTCCGTTGGGATCCACGAGCATGGTCTGCGGAATAATTTGAAAATGGTAGCGGATTCTAGACGCGGGCTCGATCTGGTTCATCACGGGAACATTATTGAGCCTGTGCTCAGCTACAAAATCCGAAGTAGATGAGGAGGTTACATCCACGGCAACCGGCCGCACAGCATTGCGATCCAAGGAAGAGATCAGGTCCCACCACTGCGGCCAGTTCTCGGCACAAAATTTGCACGTGGGTGAATAGACAAGCACCAGCACCTTGCGCGGATCTTTGCCGTAAGCCACGTCAATAGCTTTCCCGCTCGGGTCAAATCCTTTCAGCTCAGGAACGGATGTGCCGGCCGGGAGTTCCAATGCAGGCGGTGGAAGCGCAGCCTGCCTTTTCAACTGGCGATTCTGCCGTATGAGGGCTACGTTCAGCGCCAGCAAAATAACACAGCACGCTCCCAGGGTAAGTTTCACCGGAAATCCCTCCAGAGTTTAAAGAGATGGCAGACGTCAACAATTAAAATCCAATCAAAGAAGCACATACAGGAGTCTCAAAGAAGATTTTCCTTTTCCGAATTCCGAAACGGTCAGCCGTGCCAATGCGGGGAAAAAATGAATTACTCCGGATCTCTCGCTTGGGTGTCTGATTAGGATGTTGTTGCTAAAGTGAGTTGGGTGCCCTGATCTAAATGAGCGGCTTTTTACACTCCAAGTTCTTCCTGCTGCCAGTTCGTGGCAATTACCTTTGGCTCTTCCGCAAGCTGCATCACCAGTTGCTCCAGTACCATGCGCTTGCTGGGAGGGTTGGAACGCAGTCCCATATCGGCACGGGCAATCAACTTGAGCGCGCGGGTAAGTTCACGGCGGGATTTGTAGCGGCGCGCCTGCCGAATGAGGTCATCGGCGGCAAACGGCGGGACGCGAAAGCCCTGCCAGAGCGCCTGCCAAATGGTCCGCGAATCACGAACGTTCTTTTCCACGATCACCAGCATCTGGCGGAAGGTGCGTGAGAGCATGTAAAGATGACCAATGGCCGCGTCGTCTCCTTCGCTGGATGAAAGCAGGGCATCAAGCACGCTGAGCGCCCGGGCCCTGTCTTTCGACGAGATCGCGTCAGTGAGTTCATACAGCGACCGCTGCTTGGCGGAGAGCACCATTGTCTCAACATCGCCCAGCGTGATGTGCTTCTTTTCACCAACGTAAAGAGTGAGTTTTTCAAGTTCGCGGCTGACCATCATCATGTCCGAGCCCAGCGCATCCATTAGCTCGCGCGCGGCGTCCTGGTCCACCTTCACGCCTTCTTTTTCGGCATGGCTGATGATCCAGCGCATGCCATCACTCTCCTCTACGCGCGCCAGTTCCACCATACCGCAGAATTGGCCCAGCGTTTCATGGATGCGCTCGTACCGGTCTTTGTCCTGCATTTCCATGCGGCGGACGTCAGCCGGAATGCTGAGATGATCGGCAACAAAGATAAGCACCGCTGCGGGGTTTGGATCTTTCACATAGGCTTCAATGGCCGCAAACTCCTCCGCATGTGAGCCGCGCCCGTAAAGGTTTTTAACGCCTCGGACGAAAAAGACCTGAAACGGGGCCATCAGCGATGGCGTACGCGCTCGATCCAGGACTTCTGCCACGCTCACATCGGAGAGATCAAGATCATGCAGGCTGAAATCGCGCAGGTCGGGAGGAACCAGATGTTCCAGCAGCGCCTGGCGGCACTGGTCGCGAAAGAAAACTTCATCACCCACCAAAACGTACGCTGGACGCAGCTTGTTGCCTGCAACTTCTGAAACAAATTTTTCTGAAGGCGCAAAGCTGCGGCCCACGCCGCTTTTACCCGGAGGTGGAGGGCCCGGCATCAGAAGCCCTCCAGAATGTCGCTCACCAGGGTGCGGGCAAAATCCTGCGACAGCCGCTGCAACGCGGGAGTGCCTTCCTCAAAAAAACTGGTTACCTCGCGCGAGACCTGGTACTGCTGCCGAAAGCTATAGTTCTGGTTTTCAAACAGCACATGGCCGGAG
>DATFDA010000375.1:0-2781 GCA_035252525.1 Candidatus Angelobacter sp.
TCCGCAAGGACTGATTGACTCGGTACGCACGTACGGCTACTGGTTCCACACCAGCGGCAATGCGAATGTCTATGACTGGACGAAGTATCTGGAATGGCTGGTGGGTTCATGGAATGGGCCGTCCTTCAGAATAGGCGCAGAACTGCCGGCGATGGCTCTGGGGACGTTCGGGGTCGTTGCGGCTCTTTGGCAGGCGCGCAACCGGTTTGCAGTTTTTACGGCATTTTGGTCCATGGGGATTCTTGCGGCGTACTCGCTGGTTCCGTACAAAACACCGTGGCTGGCGCTGAGCATTGTTCTCCCTTTTGTAATCATGGGAGGCTACGCCCTGGAGCAACTCTACGGTCGATGGAACCAGCGAATGCTGGCGCGGGCACTGCTGGCGGTGGCGGTGCTTGGAGCGGCTGGGCAGGCCATTGATCTCAGCTTCCACAGCTACGATGATGAAAGCCAGCCCTATAGCTACGCGCATACACGGCGCGACTTTCTGAACCTGGTGAATGAAATACAGGCGATTGCTGCCGGAAATCCTGCGGGCAAGGATATTGGTATCACTGTAATGTCACCGGAGCACTGGCCTCTGCCCTGGTATCTGCGTGACTATCCTAATGTTGGCTATTGGGGCAAAGTTGTGGACACCACTCAGCCCATCATCCTGGCGCATATCGATCAGAAAGCCGAAGTGGACCAGCGCTTCGGCGACAAGTATCGCGAGATCAGCGAGCACGATCTGCGTCCGGGAAACCGCCTGGTGCTGTATTTGCGAAAAGATCTTCAGCCTTAAGAAGAGGATTCAATGGCGAAAGAGGAATGGACAAAGGTTGACGAATATTACAGCAACTTACTCATGGAGCGAGATGCAGTTCTGGAGCAGGCGCTTGCCGACAGCGCGGCTGCGGGCCTGCCCGCAATCAACGTTGCGCCGAACCAGGGCAAGCTGCTGTGTCTTGTGGCGAAGGCAATGGGCGCACGGAGAATCCTGGAAATTAGAACGCTGGGCGGCTACAGCACCATCTGGCTTGCACGCGCACTGCCGCCGGACGGCCGCCTGATCACTCTGGAACTCAATCCGAAGCATGCCGAAGTTGCGCGCAAGAACATTACGCGTGCAGGGCTGGAGAACGTTGTTGAGGTGCGGCAGGGAGCGGCACTCAGCAGTCTGGAGCAACTTGTTTCAGAACGGGCGGGACCATTTGATCTTGTCTTTATCGATGCGCATAAACCCGAGTACACCGAGTACTTCCAATGGTCCTTAAAACTTGCCCGTCCCGGCACGCTGCTCATCGCAGACAACGTGGTTAGAAATGGGGCAGTGGCTGATCCCGCAAGTACGGATGAACTGGTGCTGGGCATCCGCAGGTTTAATGACGCTGTGGCAAAAGAATCACGGGTTTCAGCCACGGCGCTGCAAACCGTGAGCGAGAAAGGCTATGACGGCTTGATGGTGGCTGTGGTAGGCGGAAATAGCTGAGATCATCTTCTTGTTTCGGTATCCCGGAAGAGATGGCTGACTCGCGTACTTGTAGATTGTTGTGTTTTGTTTAGCCTATCTTCGAAGCTTTGCTGCTCAGTCTATAATTCACAGCTATGGCATCATTCCTGCAGAATCTTCGCTTCGGCTTTCGGACCCTGCTCAAGAATCCAGGTTTTACGCTGGCTGCTGTTCTGACTCTGGCTCTGGGAATTGGGGCCAACACTGCCATCTTTACGGTCACCAGTTCGGCCCTGCTCAAGCCGCTGCCATATCGAGACCCGAGCGAACTGGTGCTGCTGGCTACCCAGCACCGCGGATCTCGGGGCGAAGCGCAGAGCGCGTTTTCCCTGAACCGGTATGACATGTTGAAAGCACGCAGCCGTTCCTTTACCGGCCTCAGCGTGTTTGCCAGTGATTCATTCGACCTGACCGGTGGAGGCGAGCCGGAGCAGGTGCCGATTGCGCGCGTTTCACCCAATTTCTTTTCAGTGCTGGGATTGAAACCGCAGTTGGGGCGTGTGTTTACGGAGGACGAAGGCCGTCCTGAAGGCAAGCTTGTGGTGATGATCTCTGACCGGCTCTGGCATACGCGGTATGGAGGCGACCCAGGCATTGTGGGCCAAACCATCAATCTGGACGCGAACACTTACACAGTGATCGGCATTCTTCCCGCGGGAATCGAGTTCCCTTTCATGGAGCCTGCGGATGTGTGGACGCCACGGTATTTTGAACTGACATTCATGACACCGGAGCACCTTCGCGCCGGAGTCTCCTACCTGCAGGGTGTTGCGCGATTGGCGCCGGGAGCAACCCTCAAGTCGACCGAAGCAGAGTTGAAGGTCCTGGACCAGCAATACAATCAGGAAAATCCTAAAGCACCAGATGGCGGACCCAATGTTTCAATGTTTGCCGGAGAGTTGCAGACGCTCACCGTAGCGAACTTGCGCGGCTGGCTGTTGTTTCTTAGCGCCATGGTAGGCGTGTTGTTGCTGATTGCCTGCGCCAACGTGGCAAGCCTGCTGCTTTCGCGCGCGCTGTCGCGGGAAAAAGAGATTGCTGTGCGCACGGCGCTGGGAGCGAAGCGTGGCGTGATTATCCGGCAGCTTTTGATGGAAAGCGTCTTGCTTGCGCTGGTTGGGGGCGTGGTGGGGCTGGGGCTGAGCTGGCTGGCGACCCGTTCACTGGCCGTCCTTGGAGAGGCCAATTTGCCCAAAGGGATTCCCATTGCTGTGGACTGGAGAGTGATGCTTTTCATGGTGGCCGTTTCTGTGGTCACCGGATTGGCATTCGGCATGTTCCCGGCTTTG